>JAYFPV010000322.1:0-7031 GCA_034927465.1 Lawsonibacter sp. | reverse complement strand
TTATTACAATGTGGACAAGCTCCATACCGCTTTAGCCGGACAGAAAGCTGTCACCTTTCAGTATTTTGATTACGACATCGCGCGGCAAAGGGTGTTTCGCCGAGATGGCAGCCGATATATGGTCTCCCCCTACGGTCTGATTTGGAACAGCGAAAACTACTATCTGGTGGCCTTTGACCACACCAACCGAGACATGCGCCACTACCGGGTGGATAAGATGGCCGAACTTTCGGTGACCGACCTGGATCGGGATGGCCGGGACCAGTATCCCAACTTTCAGCTGGCCCAGTATGGACAAAAACATTTTGGCATGTACTCCGGGCAGGAATTAACGATTTCGCTTCGGGGCAGACGGGATGCGGCCGGTATGGTGTGGGACCGATTTGGTCAGGATGTGATTTTGGTCCCGGACGGGGAGGAGCATTTTACCGTCACCCTTCCCGTGGTGATGAGTCCCCAATTTTTCGGCTGGCTGTTTGGTCTGGATGGGGCACTGGTGCTCATTTCTCCCAATACCGCGGTGGATGCATACCGCCAAAAGCTGCTGGCCGCCGCCCAATCCATCCCGCGGCCCTGACTTCCCCCGGCATCCCGGACGCGTTCCCGCCCGGGCAGCTACGAATTTCTTTCTCCTTGACTTTAGCGGGTAAATGTGTTAAAGTCTTTGCATACGCCGCCCTCCGGCGGAACAACAAGGAGGTGCCCCATGAATAAGCATATCGTCTTTGTGGGTCTGGGCCTGATTGGAGGCTCGATGGCCAAGTCACTGCGCGGCTTTGAGGATTACGACCTCATTGGCCTGGACGTCAGTCAGCCAACCCTGCGCTATGCGCTGGAGCAGGAGGTTGTAGACCGCGCGGAGGAAGACCCGGTGAAAGCCCTGGCAGATGGCGATCTTGTTTTTCTCTGCCTTCACCCCCGTGGTATTGTGGAGTTTCTTGCCCAACACCGGGATCACTTCAAGCCGGGTGCTATGATCACCGATGTGTGCGGCGTAAAGGGAGCCATTTTAGAGGGCGCCAAGGTACTGCCGGAAACCGTCTCTTTCGTGGGTGGGCACCCGATGGCGGGAACCGAATTTTCGGGCATTCAGCACGCCCTGAAAAACATGTTCCATGGAGCGCACTATATTCTTACCCCCAACGAGCAGTCCAGCCCAGAGCATCTGGCTCTCATGGAGCGGGTAGCCAAGTATGTGGGCTGCGCCGGTGTGGTCAAGACCACCCCGGAACGGCACGACGCCATCATCGCCTATACCAGCCAGATGATGCACATCATCGCCGTGTCCGTGTGTGACGACCCCAGTCTGTTTGAATATCAGGGCTTTGAAGGGGATTCCTTTCGCGGTTGCACCCGGGTGGCGGCGTTGGATGTCCCA
Organism: Lawsonibacter sp.; assembly: GCA_034927465.1. Lineage (GTDB taxonomy): Bacteria > Bacillota > Clostridia > Oscillospirales > Oscillospiraceae > Lawsonibacter. The sequence goes on along the minus strand of JAYFPV010000322.1, from coordinate 5,653 downwards.
CTGTGGACTCAGCTTTTCTCAATGAATGCCAAAGCCTTGGGCGCCGCCTTGGAGCAGCTGGAAGATCACATTCGTCAGTATCGCCTGGCCATTCAGGTCGGTGATTCAGATGCCTTGACCCAGAAGCTTGCAATTTCCGCTGCTCGAAAGCGGCACATTAACCACCTGGAGCGAGAAAGCGGCGCCGTTGGTCGGGACGGAATTTCAAACGGCAAAAGGCCCTGACCTTTTGGTCAGGGCCTTTTGCCTGTGTGTGTTGTAAAGAAGAGGGAGAAATGGAAGATACATATTATCTTGATGTACAAGAATATTTTAAATCAAAATTGAGTCAAAATCGTGACCTTCACATGAATTTTTTGTAAACAGTCCGCCTTAAGTCACACACACAGCAAAGGACTCCGGCAGCGTTCACCGGAGTCCTTTGCTGTGTGTGTTGTAAAGGAGAGGGAGAAATGGGAGATACATTTATGATGTCTTGGTACAAGCATATGGTAACGCATAATTAAGTCAGAATCGTGACTTCGGCATGAATTTTTTGTGAACATTTTCCATGTAATTAGTCATTTTTTGGCTCTTTTTCTCCTTTTTCCGTTGTTTTGGTCCTGTCACCCAAAAACTTTTTTCAATCCCCGGTTCTTCCTTGACGCATCTGCCCATTCTATGGGATAATAAGATGTTGTGAATCTTATTCTTTGGCTTCTTTTTGCCAAACCGAGGTGTATCCATTTTGATCCAGTTTATCATCCGCGCCTGTCTGAAGGGGGATGACCCCAATGCACCGGAAACTCGCCGCCGCTGCGGTACTGTGGCCGGCGGCGTGGGGATTTTTTTGAATCTTCTGTTGTGTTCCGGAAAACTTGCGGCCGGACTGATTACCTCTTCGGTGGCAATTGTGGCCGACGCCCTCAACAATTTATCCGATGCCTTCACTTCTGTGATTACCCTGGTTGGCTTTCGCTTGGCGGGGCAGGATGCAGATGCAAATCATCCCTTTGGTCATGGCCGGCTCGAGTATATTACCGGGTTGATCGTCGCGCTGGCTGTTTTGCTTATGGGCTTTGAAGTGGGCCGCTCTGCCCTGGGTGCTCTGCTCAGTCCGGTGCCCCTCCACTCCACCCCCTTGTCTCTGGCCATCCTGTGTGCCGCCATCGCGGTAAAGCTTTGGATGTTCTTCTTCAACCGCAGCCTTGGACGTGCGCTGGATTCTCCTGCCATGGAGGCTACTGCTGCCGACTCTCTATCCGACGTGGCCTCGACCTCTGTGGTTTTGCTTTCCGCTCTGGCCAGTCCCTTTGTCGCCTTTCCCATTGACGCCCTGGCCGGTCTGGTTGTCTCCGCTCTTATCCTGAAGACGGGGTGGGGGGCGGCCCAAGACACACTCAATCCCCTCCTTGGCCGGCCGATGAATCCGGAACTGGCGGCAGACATTGATAAGCTGGTGCTGGGACATGACAAAATTTTGGGCATCCACGACTTGGTTTACCATGACTACGGGCCCGGCCGCGCGATGATGTCCTTCCACGCAGAGGTTCCCGCCGACGCGGATTTTCTGGAGATTCACGACATTATCGACCACATCGAACGGGAACTGAAATCCAAGCACCACATTGAGACGGTGATTCATATGGATCCGGTTGTGTGCGACGAACGCACCGACGGACTACACCGGCAAGTGGCAGAGTTGGCTCAGACGCTGGATCCAACCATCACCATCCATGACTTTCGCATCACGCCAGGTCCCATTCACACCAATCTGATTTTCGACGTGGTGATCCCTTACGGCTTTCGGCTTACCGACAGCCAGGTATGCACGGAACTGAACCGGCAGATCAAGGCTCTCTCTCCCCGATACTATCCCGTAATTCAGGTCGACCACTCCTTTATTGACCATCAATAAAGGCTATCGGCAGAATTTATCGTCAAAAATTTGGAATTTTTACGGCTAATTGACAAATTATTCACCCAAGAGGGTCGGTTGGAGTTATAATAAACGATAAATAAAATCAAACAGAAATGGGGTACCCGCTATGCCCAAGAAGGTTCTGATCGTGGAGGATGACGGCAACATTGCCGAGCTGCTTCACCTCTATTTGGAAAAAGAGGGATTTGAAACCCAGGTAGCTAAGGACGGTGGCAAGGGCGTGGAATATTTCCGCGCTTTTCAGCCGGACCTGGTACTGCTGGACATCATGCTGCCCATAATGGACGGTTGGTCCGTGCTGAAAAAGATTCGGGAGGGAGATAAAACTCCCGTAATTATGCTCACCGCCAAGGGGGAAACCGAGGACAAGATTACCGGTTTGGAGGGCGGAGCCGACGACTATATTGTCAAGCCCTTCGAGATGAAGGAAGTTCTGGCCCGGATTCACGCCGTCCTCCGCCGCACCGGACCAGAGGAAGAGCCAGGGGAGAAGAAGCTGTCCTTTGACAAGCTGGTCATCAATCTGGACTCCTACGAACTGCTGGTGGACGGCCAGCGTGTGGATACACCCCCAAAGGAGCTGGAACTGCTCTACCACCTGGCCTCTGCCCCCAATCGGGTGTTTACTCGGAATCAGCTGCTGGACGAAGTGTGGGGGTTTGATTACTTTGGCGACAGCCGCACCGTGGACGTCCACATCAAGCGCCTGCGGGAAAAGCTGGAAAATGTCAGCGATCAGTGGCGGCTGAAAACTGTGTGGGGCGTGGGGTATAAATTTGAGCTTGGCGGAAACGCTTAAATCGCCATTCGCTCATAATGTCCCGAACGCATAGCCGTTCTGTTGGGAAATGAGGTGAAGGTTTGTTGCGGTCTCTTTATAAACGCCAACTGACCATGATGATCGGCGTGATGGTACTGTCCTTTACTCTGCTGTCCACCGCGTTTATGCTGCTGTCTTACCGCTATATCATTTCGGAAAAGCGGGAGTCGATGGAGCGCAATGCCGGCTATATTGCCAATTTCACCTCTTCCTACTACCAGCAGTATCTGAGCATTCAAAATGAGTTTTACCGCAGCTATGTGGCTTCCATCGCGTTGATTTCCGATTCCTATGTGATTGTGGCTAACTCCGACGGTCAGATCATCTACGCCACGGATGGGGTCAATTTCTATGAGTATCAAAACACGGTGATTCCCTCCTCTGTGGTATCTCAGGTGTTGGGAAACGGCGCCTACACCGGTATGACCAATCTTGACGGCATCTACCCAGAACGCCGCTATATGGCCGGTTTGCCCGTATCTGTTCCAACGCTCTCCGGAGAATCCGTCATTCAGGGATTGGTGCTGGTATCCGCCGACGCCTCCAGCCTGGCTCAGATGTGGTCTGCCACCGCCACCATCTTCTTCTTTTCTGCGGTGGTGGTGCTCCTCATCTCGGTTATTGCCAGCACCCTGACCTCTGCCCACCAGTCCCGCCCCTTGAATGAGATGGCCGAAGCCGCGCGAAAATTCGGGCGCGGGGAGTTCGACGTTCGGGTCACCAGCTATGAGGGCCGGTGCAATGAAATTAGTACCCTGGCGGAAGCCTTTAACTCCATGGCCAACTCCCTGGCCAAGGCGGAGAGCCAGCGTTCTGAGTTTATCGCTAATGTGTCCCACGAGCTGAAGACCCCCATGACCACTATTTCCGGCTTTGCCGAGGGGATTCTGGACGGCACCATTCCTCCCGAGCGAGAACGGGAGTTTTTGCAGGTTATCGTCTCCGAGACGCGAAGGCTGTCCCGCCTGGTCCGCCGAATGCTGGATCTGTCCCGCCTCAGTGCCTTGGCGGAAACCACGGTCACCGCACAGGAGCAGTTTGACCTGACCGAGGTAATGTCTCAGGTGCTGATCAGCCTGGAAGGAAAAATCACCGACCGAAACCTGGATGTGGACGTGCAGATGCCGGAGGATAAACTGATGGTGTGGGGCGACCCCGACTCGATTACTCAGGTGTGCTACAATCTGATGGATAACGCCGCCAAGTTTGCGGCCATCGGCAGTACCATCTCCATCCAGATAACAAAAAAGGACGGCAAGGCACACACCTCCATCCGCAATCTGGGGGCCACCATTCCCTCGGATGAACTGCCGCTGCTCTTCGAGCGCTTTCACAAGGCAGACTACTCCCGCTCCATGGATCGAGACGGCGTGGGCCTTGGCCTGTATATCGTCAAAACCATTTTAAGCAACCTGAAAGAGACCATCGTCGTGACCAGTGAGGATGGCGTAACCCAGTTTACCTTCACCCTGACGCTAGCCTGAATCGCTGCACATCACCTCACCAGATTGGAGGGATCGCCTTGGAAAATCGAATCGACGACCTATGGACGGGCGGCCCCTGGGAGCAGCCTGCCCCTGTTTTTCCATCTCCCCCCGCTGTGGCTATTCCGACCCGCACGCAAACCCAAACGAGGCCTGTGCTGCGTCCCCATCGGAGACACCGGTTTCATTGGCCCGTATTTGCCGCCCTGACCGCCTTGGTTCTGGCTTTGTGTCTGTTTGCCGTTCTGCTGAACGCCCTGACCCGCCAGAATTTCTCCTTTTCCCTGCCTGATCTGCCCGGCGACAGCCAGTCCACTCAGACTCAGGACTACAGTACCGAACCTCCTTCCATTCCACATGCGGCTACCGAAAGCGGCGTCGCCATGGCTTTGATGCCCAGCGCAAAAGATCCGATGACCTTTACTCAGGTCTATGAAAAAAACGCTCCTTCTATGGTATCAATTGAGGCCGAGACCCAAGCGGAGTATAGCACAGGCACCGGCGTGATCCTTACTCAGGACGGCTATATTGTGACAAATGCCCATGTGGTGGCCGGAGCCGAACATGTCCGTGTCATTTTTTCCAACAACAACATCTTAGATGCCAGTCTGGCGGGCTTCAATGCTGACGAGGATTTGGCCGTCCTGAAGGTGGATGCAACCGGGCTTACCCCCGCCGAGTTTGGAGACTCCTCCGCGCTGCGCTGTGGGGATCCGGTGGTCGCCATCGGCGATCCGCTGGGGTATCGTTCCACCATTACCGACGGCATCGTCTCCGCCTTGGATCGAGAGGTGGATGTGGACGGCACCACCATGGTGCTGATCCAAACCAGTGCTGCCATTAACTTTGGCAACTCTGGCGGCGCGCTGATCAACCAGTATGGTCAGGTGGTTGGCATTACCACCATTAAAATTGTCACCGACGATGGCTCCGCCGAGGCTTTGGGTTTTGCCATCCCCTCTCAGCGGGTCAAATATGTTGTGGACGCTCTGATTGAGGGGCGGGACATCCAACCCGGCGTCTTCGGCTTCACCGTTCTCACCCGGCCCATGTCCGGAGGCGGTTTGGAACTGGAAAGCATTGAATCCACAAGCGACGCCTATCAAAAAGGTCTTCGGGCCGGGGACATCCTCATCTCCGCCAACGGACAACCCATTACTGGGACGCAGGATCTGGCCCGCCTGAAGCTGTCTCTTGGGCCAGGGGACTTGGTCACTCTCACCTATCTTCGGGACGGCGTCTCGTACACGGTAGACGTGGCTTTGGTGCCCGCTGATCAGGTGTCCTGACGCGTGTATCCCTTGTGGCCGCTCCCCTTGGAGCGGCCACAGTGTGTTTGCCTGACAAGATTCGGCGGGGTCTACTAAGGGAAAGCGCAGAAACGAGGGACGCCTATGATCCACACCACCGTATGCGATCTCCCGCGCG
>JAYFPV010000217.1:0-6469 GCA_034927465.1 Lawsonibacter sp. | reverse complement strand
ATTTTGATGCGCCCGGCCAGGTAGTCCCCGGTGATGGACCCTGGGGTATTCATCACCTCTTCCGGGGTACCGGCCGCAACAATCTGCCCGCCGTGAACGCCGGCGCCCGGCCCCACGTCAATGATATAGTCGGCCGCACGCATAGTATCCTCGTCGTGCTCTACCACCAGCAGGGTGTTGCCCAGATCCCGCAGCTCCTTCAGCGTGGCCAGCAGTTTGTCGTTGTCCCGTTGGTGCAGACCGATGGAGGGCTCGTCCAAAATATACAGCACCCCCATAAGGGAAGAACCGATCTGGGTCGCCAAACGGATACGCTGGCTCTCCCCGCCCGACAGGGTGCCCGCTTCCCGGGACAAGGTCAGATACTGCAGCCCCACCGAGCGCAAAAATTCCAGCCGGTTTTTGATCTCCTTTAAAATTTGAGATGCGATCATGGTCTGGGTTTCGTTCAGCTCCAGATGCTGAACAAAGTCCAGGGCATCGGTGATGCTTTTTCGGCAGTAGGAATCAATGTCCAGCCCGCCCACGGTGACCGCCAGAGATTCCTTTTTCAGCCTTCGGCCCTTGCAGGTGGGGCAGGGGCTTTCGCTCATGCACTCCTCCAGCTCACGCTTCACCCCGTCGGACTGGGTCTCCCGGTAGCGGCGCTCCAGATTGTTGACGATCCCCTCAAAGGGCTGGTACAGAGTCCCCTGACCACGGGGCTGATCATAGTGGAGCGTCAGCTTTTCCCCGTCGGTGCCGTAGAGGATGATATCCACGATTTCCTGGGGCAGATCCTTCACCGGAGTGTTCAATTTAAACTTGTATCGCTTGGCCAGAGCATCAAAATACATCCGGGAGATGCCGTCGGACTTGATGTTGTTCCATCCAGAAGCCGTGATGGCCCCCTCAATAATGGATAGGTTTTTGTTTGGAATGATCAGCTCCGGATCCAGCTTCATTTGGGAGCCCAGGCCCATACAGGTCGGGCAGGCGCCAAAGGGGTTGTTGAAGGAAAACATCCGGGGCGTCAGTTCCTCAATGGAGACGCCGCAGTCCTCGCAGGCATAATTTTGAGAGAAGAGGATGTCCCGATCACCCCCCACAATGTTGATGATCACCAGACCGCCGGCAAGATTGGACGCGATTTCCACGCTGTCGGTCAGGCGGCGGGCAATGTCCTCCCGGATAACCAGCCGATCCACCACAATTTCAATGTCGTGCTTTTTGTTTTTCTCCAGCTTGATCTCCTCGCTGAGGTCGTAGGCAATCCCGTCGGCCCGGCAACGGACATAGCCCGATCTTCTGGCATCTTCAAAAATCTTGGCGTGTTCCCCCTTTTTCCCGCGGATGACGGGGGCCATCACCTGGATCCGGGTGGCCTCAGGCAGGGCCATGACCTGGTCGATGATCTGGTCGATGGTCTGCTGCTTGATTTCCTTTCCGCAGATGGGGCAGTGCGGGGTGCCGACCCGGGCCCACAGCAGACGGAGATAGTCGTAAATTTCGGTCACGGTGCCCACGGTAGACCGCGGGTTTTTGCTGGTGGTCTTCTGATCGATTGAAATGGCCGGAGAAAGGCCGTCAATATAATCCACATCGGGTTTTTCCATCTGGCCCAGAAACATGCGCGCATAGGAGCTGAGCGACTCCACATACCGTCGCTGTCCCTCGGCATAAATGGTGTCAAAGGCAAGCGATGACTTTCCACTGCCGGACAGGCCGGTCAGCACCACCAGCTTGTCCCGCGGAATGGACACGTCGATGTTTTTCAGGTTGTTTACCCGGGCTCCTTTGACAATGATATGACTGTGCATTGTGGTTCTCCTTCTCGTTGGATGGTTAAGGCTTCTTCCGGGGCGGTTTGGCTTTCAGCCACATCAGCCGCCGAACATCCTCCAGGCGATCCGGATCCGTGATGTCCAGCAACAGCCACTTCCCGCCCTGGAAAAAGGATGTTTTTTCGTACAGGGTTCGAAGCTCCGGTGTAAAGGTCGGTAGCAAGGTTTCCACATCCGGAATGAGCTTTGCGCCGACGGACACCATGCAGGTATAAAACCCTGACCGGGGATAGAGGGCACACAGGGCCTTGCTTCCTAACTTGTACTTCACATTCCAGCCCGGGTCCAGAGAACATCGGCTGTATGCGATGGCGGGCCGTACCCCGTAGGTCTCCTCCACCCAGGTCGTCAGCTCCCTGAACAGAGGATTGTCAATCCAAGCGGCAATGTCGGTCATAGCGGGCTCCATGTGCTGGGGCCAGGCGACATGCCAGGGGATGGGGCCGGGCTTGTCCTTTGCGCCCGCTCCCGTTGGGCTCTTGCTCGTTTTTTTCGTCTTTTTCTTGGGCAGGGGAGTGACCGCCTCGGCCAATACCGCCGCCTGACACAGCACATCCCGGTCATCCGGATCCAGTACATAGTGCTCCTTGGCCCCGTCATAAGGCGGAGCGGACGGCCGATTGCCCAGCAAAGAGTTCAGGCAGGGCAGTATCTTGATAAAAAGCGTGTCGTCGCACACCAGAAGGATGGGTTTGTCGTTGACATAGACCATGTATTCCCCAAACATCTTGCGGGCGCGGACGGCACCCGTCCCTTCCAGCTGCTCGCAGATGTATCGCACAAGGTCAGGATTGCTGGACATCGGCGTCTCTCCTTCCCGTTTGTTCTGTTCTACGCAATTTTTGCTCCGCCTAGTCTTCCGTGGTCAGATCGGCGGTCCTCGCCCCAACCAGCTCCATCAGCTCGGCGGGGGCCAACTCCACTTGAGAACCAATCTTTCCAGCCGACACCATGATGGAGTCCAATATCTCAGCGGTCTCGTGAAAAACGGTTGGATACTGTTTCTTCATCCCAACCGGAGAACAGCCGCCTCGAACGTAGCCGGTAAGGGCGTTGATCTCCTTCACATGAACCATCTCAATGGACTTTTCTCCCACCGCCTTGGCGGCTTTTTTCAAGTCCAGGTTTTCCGCCACCGGAATCACAAAGACAAAGATGCCCTTGGACGCCCCCCGGGCCACCAGAGTCTTGAATACGGTCTCTGGGTCCTGTCCCAGACTCTGCGCCACAGATACTCCGTCCACCGCCACCCCCTCTTCGTGTTCATAGGTATGGGGGGTGTAGAAAATTTCTTTCTGCTCCAGCACCCGCATGACGTTGGTTTTTTCTTCTTTTAACTTTGCCATAGTCTTTCCCTCAGCGATTCTTTCTAACGCTTACGTTCCCCTCAGTTCAATGATTTGATCGCGCAGCGCCGCCGCCAGCTCAAATTCCAGCATTTTGGCCGCTTCGCGCATTTCTTTTTCCAGCTTGGCAATCCGCTCTGCCTTCTGCTGCTTGGTCAGGCCCTGCACCTCGCCACGGCGCTGGGCAGAGTCCTCATCGCCCTGAGCGGAGGTATCCAGCAGGTTACGCACCGATTTGATGACCGTCTTTGGCACGATGCCGTTGGCTTTGTTGAAGGCATCCTGCTTCTCCCGTCTCCGCTCAGTCTCGTCCATGGCGCGCTGCATGGAGGGGGTGACCTTGTCGGCATACAGAATCACCATGCCCCCGGCATTCCGCGCCGCCCGCCCGATGGTCTGGACCAGGGCAGTCTCGCTGCGCAGGAAGCCCTCCTTGTCCGCGTCCAGAATCGCCACCAGAGACACCTCGGGCAGATCCAATCCTTCCCGCAGCAGGTTGATGCCCACCAGCACATGGAAAATGCCCAGCCGCAGATCCCGAATGATCTCCATGCGCTCCATGGCATCGATATCATGGTGCAGATACCGCACCTTAATTCCCGCTCCCTGGAGATAAGCAGTCAAATCTTCGGCCATCCGCTTGGTTAGGGTGGTGACCAGCACCCGCTCATTCCGGGCGGTGCGGAGGTTAATCTCTCCGATGAGATCGTCAATCTGGCCCTCCACCGGCCGCACCTCTACCTTCGGATCCAGCAGCCCCGTGGGGCGGATCAGCTGCTCCACAATTTGGCCGGACCGTGTGCGCTCGTACTCCGCTGGCGTGGCCGAGACATAGACAACTTGGTTTACTCTCCGTTCAAACTCCTCAAATTTCAACGGACGGTTATCATACGCGCAGGGCAGCCGGAAGCCGTAGTCCACCAGCGTCGTCTTCCGTGCCCGATCCCCGTTGTACATGGCCCGCACCTGGGGCAGGGTGACGTGACTTTCGTCGATAAACAGAACAAAGTCCTTGGGAAAGTAATCCAGCAGGGTATGGGGAGGCGATCCAACCGGTCTGCCCTCGATGACTCTGGAATAGTTTTCAATGCCGGAGCAATAGCCCAACTCCTGCATCATCTCCACGTCGTACATGGTGCGCTGCTTGATGCGCTGGGCCTCGATCAGCTTGCCCTCTTGTTCAAAAAAAGCCACCCGCTCGTCCAGGTCCTTGTATATCTTCTGAATCGCGGCGTCCATCTTTTCCTTTGGTGTGACATAATGCGTGGCGGGCCAAATGGGGATATTGGTCAGCCGGCGGATGGGCGTGCCGGTCACCACATTAATCTCGCTGATGCGGTCGAGTTCGTCCCCGAAAAATTACACCCGGATGGCGGTATCCTTCCAGTAGGCGGGCCAAACCTCCACCGTATCGCCGCGAACCCGGAACATATTCCGCTCAAAGGCGATGTCGTTGCGCTCATACCGGATGGCCACCAGTTTTTTCAAAAGCTCGTCCCGCTCCAGCGCGGCCCCCACCCGAAGGGAGACCATCATGGCGGCAAAATCCTCCGGCTCGCCCAAGCCGTAAATACAGGACACGGAGGACACCACAATCACATCCCGCCGCTCCAACAGAGAGGCCGTGGCCGACAGCCGCAGACGGTCAATCTCCTCGTTGATGGAGGAATCCTTTTCAATGAAGGTATCGGTGTGGGGGATATATGCCTCTGGCTGGTAGTAGTCGTAATAGGAGACAAAGTATTCCACCGCGTTATTGGGGAAAAATTCCTTGAATTCCGCGCACAGCTGGGCGGCCAAGATCTTGTTGTGGGCCAGCACCAACGCGGGCCGCTGCACCTGCTCAATCACCTTGGCCATGGTAAAGGTCTTGCCAGATCCGGTCACGCCAAGCAGAGTCTGCTCGTTCAGCCCCATCTCAATTCCCTGGGCCAGGGCCCGGATCGCCTCAGGCTGGTCGCCGGCCGGGTTGTATTCGGACACCACTTCAAATTTTGGCATGGTCTTCACCTCACGGTCTAGTCTGTCCGCTTCTCATCCACGCAAATACACACTTGGCGGCATGGATGCCCCATCTCACCTCTCCCCATAGAGAAGTTGATTCAACAAGCACCATTATATCAGAACGAATGTTCGTGCACAAGCAGTTTTCGCTCCTCCCCCAAACTTTTTTTGGAGGAGGAGCGAAGGTCGCATACCTTTGCAGCAAACGCACCGTTTGTGCTGAATCCAATACAGCCCTGGAAGCTCGGTTCCCGCATCAACCGGACGCCAGAGTTGCCGCGTTCCAATCACAAAAGCTGATAAACCGGACGACGGCCGCTCCGTTCGGACTGGTTCAGCGAAACGGAATCCCCGTCCACAAAAATCAGATGGTCAATGAGTTCCAGCCCAACCGCAGCCAGGGAGGCCCGAATCGTGTCCGTCGTCTGCCAGTCGGCCGCGGAGGGAAAAGCCAGATTGCTAATATGGTTATGGGCCAGATAAAAGCCGGCCGCCCTCAGTCCGATTGCCTCCTCCGCAATCCGGCGGATGTTGATGTCCGCGGCGTAGATGCTGCCCTCCGCTACCTTTCGAATCCCGAGGACCTTGCGCTTGCCATCCAGGCACAAAATAGACACCATCTCGTTCCGGGCACCATAAAAATATGGTGCCAGAAGCCCGGTCGCTTCCTCAGCGGTTCCGACAATCTGCCCCGGGCCGCCGCGCTGTTCCTGATAGCGGGCACCCATCGCCGGGACCAGTTTGATCAACGCCGCAGTGTGCTCCCCAATCCCCGGTGTTTTTTTCAGCTCGTCCAAGGAGGCATCCAGCACGCCGGCCAAAGATCCAAACCGCTCGATCAGCGTATGGGCCAAGCTGTTCACATCCCCCTGGGGGATGGCATAAAATAAAAGCAGCTCCATCACCCGGTGGTCAGGCCAACCCTCTATGCCCCGGGTCTGAAATTCACTTTTTACCCGCTGGCGGTGTCCGGTATGAATGGGCATGCCACCTGCCCCCTTCCTCTCGCTCGACCAGATCAGATTGCGCCGTACTCCGCCAAATAGGCCTCCATCTTCGCCTTCATCCCGTCGTCGAGATGCACCTTTCCGTCCACGGGGTTGTTGTGAAGGAAGGCGATGACCTCGCGGACAGTGACGATGGGAAATACCTGAATGCCGTAGTCCTGACGCAGCTCGTCCAGGGTGGAGCAGTCCCGTGTGCCCCGCTCCATCCGGTCCACCGAGACAAACAGGGCCTTGATGTTCACCTCAGCCACCTGCTGAAACAATTCGATGCTCTCTCGAACGGCGGTCC
>JAYFPV010000503.1:0-20621 GCA_034927465.1 Lawsonibacter sp. | reverse complement strand
TTTTCGAACAAAATTGATGTTTCGCCCTTTCTCCCGCATATTTTACTGGATCTTTCCAAAAAAGATTCAAAAAATCTATTGACGCCTCCCGCGTGGTTGTGTTATAGTGACTTCACCTGTAAAAGGGGCTTTTTTGTCGTGCGCATTCTTGCGGTGATTGACGCGCGGCCCCCTTCATCCCGCAAACTGGATACAGGGAGGCATTTGCCGGATCCCACCGCAGTACTGACGCTGTCATTGCGTCTTTTTGCCGCTGGATCCGGCTGCATGGGCCGGACCCGGCGTTTTGCTTTTCCGGGCGGCGTCCGCGCATGGCCCAACATACGCAGTCCCTCTCAGGGGGACTGCCACACATCAAAAGGAGGTGCCGAACAAATGGCAAGCAAAGCCGGCGCGCGCATCAAGATCACCCTGCGGTGCTCTGAGTGCAAGCAGAGAAACTACAACACCATGAAGAACAAGAAGAATACCCCTGATCGCCTGGAGCTGAACAAGTACTGCCCCTTCTGCAAAAAGCACACTGTCCACAATGAGACGAAGTAACGCCGTCTTCCAGGCTGAAAGGAAAGAAGGGTAACGCAAATGGCTGAGAACGAAAAGCTGGAGCAGACCGCCAAGGCCGGTTCCGACAAGGCCGATAAGGCCAAAAAGGACAAGAAGACCGGCAAGCCCAGTATCTTCTCCCGCGCCAAAAAATGGCTCAAGGAAATGAGAAGCGAGCTGAAGAAGGTCCAGTGGCCCACCCGCAAGCAGACTGTCAACAACACCGTGATTGTCATCGCCTGCGTCATCGTGGTCGGCTTCTTTATCTGGATTTTTGACTTTATCGCCGGCAGCGCAATTGACGTCCTCCTCACCCTGCTGAGGTAAGCGGAATGGCTGACAATGCGAACTGGTACGTGGTCCACACCTATTCCGGATATGAGAATACGGTAAAAGCCACCATCGAAAAGTATGTTGAAAACCGCAACATGCGGGATTTGATCCACGAGATCAGTATCCCCATGGAAACCGTCACCGAGATCTCGGACAACGGCCCCAAGGATGTGGAGCGCAAGGTTTTTCCCGGCTATGTGCTGGTTAAGATGGTCATGAATGACGAGACCTGGCATGTGGTGCGCAATATCCGCGGTGTTACCGGTTTTCTGGGCGAGGGCAACAAAGCCATTCCTCTGTCCGATGCCGACGTAGCCGCCTTGGGTGTGGAAAAGCACGAAGTTGTGGTCAGCTATCAGGAGGGCGACAGCGTTCGGATTACCGACGGCGCTTTGGCGTCTTTCCTGGGTACAGTGGAGGAGATCGACCTGGAGCGCAGCAAAGTCCGCGTGGTGGTGTCCATGTTTGGGCGCGAGACCCCCGTGGAACTGGATCTGGATCAGGTGGAGCTCGCCAATCCGTAAAGATTACGGAATCTTTTTTGCGGCACAGTGCCGCAGCAACGTGGGAGGGACGATCGCTTCGTCCCGCCAGTGGGCCGTTGGCCCGACACAACCACATTTTTTCTAATGGAGGTGCTCTTTCGTGGCACAGAAAGTAACTGGATATGTAAAACTTCAGATCCCCGCCGGCAAAGCCACTCCCGCCCCCCCTGTTGGTCCCGCTCTGGGCCAGCATGGTGTGAACATTGCCGCTTTCACCAAGGAGTTCAACGAGCGGACCAAAAATGACGTGGGTCTGATCATTCCCGTCGTCATCACCGTGTACTCCGACCGCTCTTTTACCTTTATCACCAAGACCCCTCCTGCCGCCGTCCTCATCAAAAAGGCCTGCAGCATCGAGTCCGGTTCCGGTGTGCCCAACAAGACCAAGGTGGCCACCATCAGCAAGGAAGACGTCCGCAAGATTGCCGAGCTTAAAATGCCCGACTTGAATGCCGCCAACGTCGAGGCCGCTATGAGCATGATCGCCGGCACTGCCCGCTCCATGGGCGTCGTCGTGGGCGAGTAAGGAGGGAGCAAAAAAATGTTTAGAGGTAAGAAATACCAGGACAGTGTCAAAAAAATTGACAAGAATGCCCTGTACGATACCAACGAGGCTATGGGCCTGGTGGTAGAAACCGCCACCGCCAAATTTGACGAAACCGTCGAGCTCCATGTGAAGCTGGGCGTAGACTCCCGCCACGCCGACCAGCAGGTCCGCGGCGCCATCGTACTGCCCCACGGCACCGGCAAGACCCAGCGTGTGCTGTTCTTCGCCAAGGCCGCCAAGGCCGATGAAGCCAAGGCTGCCGGTGCCGACTATGTGGGCGAGATGGACTTGGTGGAGAAAATTCAGAAAGAGAACTGGTTTGATTTCGATGTCGTGGTCGCCACCCCTGATATGATGGGTGTTGTGGGCCGTCTGGGCAAGGTTTTGGGCCCCAAGGGTCTGATGCCTTCCCCCAAGGCCGGCACCGTCACCATGGATGTGACCAAGGCCATTAACGAGATCAAAGCCGGTAAAGTTGAGTATCGTCTGGACAAGACCAACATCATCCACTGCCCCATCGGCAAAGTGTCCTTTGGTTCCCAGAAGCTGGCCGAAAACTTCAGCGCCATTATGGGCGCTATCGTCAAGGCCAAGCCCGCCGCCGCCAAAGGCCAGTATATTAAGAGTTGCACCGTGGCCTCTACCATGGGCCCTGGCATTAAGGTCAACGGCGCCAAGCTGGTCTAAGAAGCGCCGGATTCCCGAGCAGGGGAGCTAAGGGCGGAGCAACGGATACAAACCAAGCAGGATAAAGGTTCAGCTGTTTGTGTCCGGAGTCACAGCACTTAACTCCCCGCCCGCGAGGGAATCGAGGCGTGATCAAGAAGCGCCGAATTTCCATTCCATTATCACTCCCGCGCAGATTTTGCTTGACAAAGCCTGTCCGGGATGATAGACTCTTTTTTGCGTTCAAAGACAGCAGGTATCCGTTTCTTACGGAAGTAAGTCCTGCCGAGAGTGCTCTCAAAAGAATACTTTTGATTGTACTGTCCTCCTGTCCTTTGACGCGGAGGATTTTTATTTTGTTGGAGGTGAATCCAAACAATGCCTAACGCAAAGGTTCTTTCCGAAAAGCAAGCCATTGTGGCCGTTCTGACTGAGCGGCTGAAGAATGCGACCAGCGGCGTGCTGGTGGACTACAAGGGGATCACTGTGGCCGAGGACACCGCTCTTCGTGTCGAGCTGCGCAACAACGACGTCCAGTACGGCGTGGTCAAGAACACCCTGACCCGCTTCGCGATGAACAACGTCGGCCTGAACGAGCTGGATGACGTCCTGAACGGCACCACCTCTCTGGCTACCAGTTCCAGCGACCCCATTGCCCCCATGCGTGTCGTCAACAAGTATGCCAAACAGCTCAACGGTAAGTTTGTCATCAAGGGCGGCTTTATGGACGGCAAGGTCCTGTCTCTGGAAGAAATCACCACTCTGGCAGAGCTGCCTTCCAAGGACGTTCTGCTGGCCCAGACTTTGGGCATGATGCTGGCCCCAATTACCAGCCTGGCCATCGTACTGAAAGCCATTGCCGAAAAGGATGGCGAAGCAGTCCCTGTGGTAGAGGCCCCCGCTGCCGAATAAGTTCGGCTACTCGCTCCCGTTAGGAGCAATCCAAAAATTTTAATTTCAAATTAAACCATTTTTAGGAGGTATTTCATCATGGCTAGTGAGAAGATTACCGCTCTCATTGAGGAAGTAAAGGCTCTGACTGTTCTGGAGCTGTCCCAGTTGGTTAAGGCTCTGGAGGAAGAGTTCGGCGTGTCCGCCGCCGCTATGGCCGCCCCCGCCGCCGGCGGCGCTGCTGCCGAGGTAGTGGAAGAGAAGACCGAGTTTGACGTGGTTCTGGCTGGCTTCGACGCCGCTGCCAAGATTAAGGTCATCAAGGCCGTTCGTGAGATCACCGGTCTGGGCCTGGCCGAGGCCAAGGCTATGGTCGAGGCGGCTCCCAAGGCTCTGAAGGAGGCCGTGTCCAAGGACGAGGCCGAGTCCCTGAAGGCCAAGCTGGAAGAGGCCGGCGCCAAGGTCGAGCTGAAGTAAGTCTGTTCACCAAAAAAGACTGCCTGTTTCAGGCAGTCTTTTTTCATCTGTCAAAAATGTTCCAAAGGGTTGGAACATTGAAGAAACCCCTGATGGTTCCCTTCTCATCCTCCCCTCGAAGCCTTCGGCTCCAGCCTTTTCCGTTCTTCACACAAAACCGGAGCCTTCGCGCTTCGCGCGGCGGGCTCCGGTTTTCATATTATAGCAGCAGAGAAATCATAGGGATGGTCACAATACACAGCAGGCTGGACAAGAAAACGCTTCGGGCTCCTAATTCGGTACAGCCGTTGTACTGCTCTCCCATCGCGACCGACACCGCCGCGCTGGGCATGGACATGATAATCAGCGTAACTCCAATCACCAGCGAGTTGGACACAGGCAGCAGCCCAAGCAGCGACCAAGTCAGAATGGGGAACACCAGCAGTCGAACAAACGAGGCGGTAATCGCATCCCGATCAAAAATCACGTCGGAGAGACGGCTTTCAGCCAAATTCATCCCAGTAATCAGCATAGACAGAGGCGTTGTCACGTTCGCTAAATGCTGGATTGGGGTAAACACAGCGGCAGGTACCGGAATCTGGAAACAATAAAACAATAGGCTAAGTACGATGGTAAAATTAATGACACTGAACATCACATTGCTCCAAGAGACCTGAAGCGCCTGTCCGCCTTCTGCCTGATCCATCGCCACCATTTTGGCCCCCACGGTGTAGATCAGCAGGTTAAACGCAATCCCCAGGATAACCGCCAGAGCCAGCCCCTCGTCACCAAAGATAGCATAGGCCACGGGGTACCCCATAAAGCCGTTGTTGCAGAAGGTGCAGCACTCCATCCACATGCCCCGCCGCCCCTTTGGCACCCGAAAAAGGCGGGACAACAGCCAGGACAGACCGGCATACCCCACAAAGAGCCCAGCCCCAAGGGAAAAAATAACCAGAGCATCTCGTAGGAAACCCACGTCAAACGGCCGAATCATCGAAGAAAAAATGCTAGCAGGCAAAGTGACCTTCATCAGCAGGGTCGTCATAGACCCGGACGCCGAGGCAGGAATCAGTTTGGCGCGCACCAACAAAAATCCGACCCCGATCAGAGAAAACAGTCCAATCAGATTTAAAAATAAAAGGGAGAGGGAGAGATTCGTAATCGACACCTCTTTCCAAGCGACGTTTGGTCAGCCTTGTTATTCTAATGCGTACGGAACAAATCCGTAAACCTTGAAAGTCAAGGCTTTCAAAGTAAAAGGGCTGTTTCCATAGGATTGTGCAGCAATTTCCGCGTGAATAAACGTTTTGCAGTTTTTCAGTAGACTCCATTATAGCAGGAAACGTGTGTGCTGTCATCAAAATCTGAGAAAAAACCGCCGACAAACATGTCGGCGGTTTTTTCAGTTGGGCAACTATGCCTTTAGCGGTTCTGAAAGACCCCTATTTTCTCTTTGTTCAGAAACGCCTTCATGGCATTTTTCTGATCTTCGGTGGCAAAACACAAACCGAATGCCTCGCTCTCGTAGGCAACCCCCGTCGCCATATCGGTCTGAAGCCCTCTTCGAACGGCAGCTTTCGACTGGCGAACGGCCACCTGGGCATTGGCGGCGATGGCGTTGGCCAGCTCCAAGGCCTTGTCCATCAGCTCTTCCGGGGCATACACATGGCTGACCAGTCCGATCTCTTTCGCCTCAGCGGCACCAATATTTCGGGCCGTAAAAATCAACTCCATGGCATTGGCCGCACCCACAATGCGGGGCATCCGCTGCGTCCCGCCAAATCCCGGGGTAATGCCCAATCCAACCTCCGGCTGACCGAATTTCGCCTTCTCGCTGGCCACGCGAATATCACAGGCCATAGCCAACTCACATCCGCCACCCAGCGCAAATCCGTTGACCGCGGCAATGGTGGGCTTTGTCAGGTCTTCCAGCTTTAAGAAAACCCGGTTGCCCAAAACTCCGAATTTTTTTGCCTCAGCGGCAGTCAGCGTAGACATCTGGCCGATGTCAGCCCCGGCCACAAAGGAACGTCCAGCTCCGGTGAGAATCGCCACCAGAATTTCGTCGTTATCCTCCACCTGATTCAATACAGAATCCAGATCCCGAAGTACCTGATCATTCAAAGCATTGAGGGCCTCCGGCCGGTTCATCGTAATGACCCCGACGGGGCCCTTCTGCTCCAGTGTTACAAACGCCATATCAAAATCCTCCTTTGTTGTTCACATCCGCTTTCACACAGACGTTGCCTTCTCTTGGTATCCCTATTATATACCAAACAGATGGATGGGAGCAAGCAGAATTATGCTGCTTTAAGCCCCGCTCCCCCCAGCGGGCAGACAGTTTATCCCACACGAAATGCCGTTTTAGTACTCAGGCGTCCGACCGCTCTCCTCGCTTTTTGAACGAAAAAAAGAGTACATTTTATATGTTTCTTACAAATTTTATTCAAATTTAAAAACTTTATTTACATTCTCCACAATTTGTGCTAGTATGCGTTAGACGTTAGACGTCTAACAAATTGAGTCAATGGCAAGTGCTTGAAGGAGGTTTTTATTTTGGACATTGCATCACTGCAAAAAACGGCACAAACACTTCGCAGGGAAGCGGTTCGAATGATTTATGAGGGAAACGACGGACATCCCGGACCCGCCTTATCCATTGCGGATATCGTCACCGTTTTGTTCTTCCAGGAAATGCGTCTGAACCCTGCTGACCCTGCTTGGGAGAATCGCGATCGATTTCTCCTATCCAAGGGCCACTCCTGTCCCATTTATTACGCCGCTCTGAACGAACGGGGTTATTTCCAGCCCAAGGTGGAGCATTTCGGTCTGCGCCAGTTGGGTAGCATCTTTCAAGGGCATCCTTCTATGCACACCACGCCCGGCGTCGATATGACCTCCAACCCCGCAACAGTGGCGGCGATTGGCGGCATATGCGCCCCCCGCATGATCCAAAAGGGCTATCCGCCGGAAACGGCAGCAGCAATTGCGGCCTCCTCTGGCACTTTGGGGGTAGTCATTCCCCCTTCGATCCCTATGGTCACCTACGCGGTCACCGCCGGTGTGACGGTGATTGGTATGTTCCAGGCCGGCTGGATTCCCGGCATCATGCTGATTATTGGTCTGTGCATCACCAATATTATTCTGTGCCGTAAATTCGATTCCGTTGACACCACCAAGTATTCCGCCCGGGAGTACGCCATTCGCTTCAAAGATGCCATTCTGGCTCTGCTGATGCCGTTTATTATCCTGGGCGGAATCTATGCCGGCGTTTTCACTCCGACGGAGTCTGCTGCTGTGGCCTGTGTCTATGCACTTATCATCTCCATCTTTGTATTCAAAAATCTGATGTTGAAGAGCCTGTACAAAATCTTTGTCGACAGCTGCATCAGCTCCGCTGTCGTGTTGTTTGTGGTCAGCATGTCCGCCCCCTTCGCCTGGTTCATGACCAGTGAAAATATTCCCACCATGATCTCTTCCGCCGTAATGAACGCGTTCAGCAACAAGTATTTGATTTTGCTTGTCATGAACCTGCTGCTGCTGTTTCTGGGCTGCTTTTTGGAGACCCAGTCCATCATCCTGCTGGTCACGCCCATCCTCCTGCCTATGGCCACCGCCATTGGGGTGAGCCCAATCGCCTTGGGCTTGATCATCATTGTTAACACCTCCATTGGAATGATCACTCCGCCGATGGCCGTCAATCTGTTCGTGGCCTCTGGCATATGCAAAACCACCATCGGCGCTGTTTCCAAAAAAATTATTCCTTACCTGATCGTGGAATTTTGTATCTTACTGCTCTACACCTACATGCCCATTCTCCTCAACATTACAATCTGACAAATTATTTTTGGAAATTCACCCTATCCCCTAAGCCCTGCCGCGGTTCTGTGGAATTTGAGACACACCTCAAGCAGAAAGCGGCAGCTGATCCGGTCGTATGTGTACCACCCAAAGGGAACAAGCCGCTTACGGCACTTAAAAGGTTACCGACGGTACCACTTTTGAAGTGCTTTTAAGCGGCCTGTTTCTCGTCTGTGCGCCTTTGCTTCTGGATCATACAGACATCCGTCCACCCGATCCAGCCTTCCGCAAAATGCTTGCGTTTTCTCCTTTTTGTGGTATATTTATGATAGTTAGTTGCTTTTTCAGCGCGCTATGCACCATCCGGAGCAGGATTACCTTCCTGCATTCAGCTTCCTGCTGCGCTAGTCAAAATTAAGCTGAGATCTTAGCAAAAACCTGGAGGGTATTGCAGATGAAACAATCCATCGCAGAGTTAGATGCCATAAACACAAGCCAGCACCGCTCTGCGGCTGAGTTGGTAATCGAGGGGATCAAACAGCAGATTCTTTGCCGCACACTACTTCCGGGAGACCAGCTGCCCAATGAATTTGAGCTGTGCAAGCTGTTCAATGTCAGCCGCGGTTCTTTGCGAGAGGCCATTAAGATTCTGGTCACCATGGGCATTCTGGAGTTGCGGCCCGGTGTCGGCACCTTTGTGGCCACAGGGAATCGTTCATTCGTTCAGGACTCGTTGTTTTTCAGCCTGTTTCTCACTTGCCCCAACACCCAGGATATTGTTCCACTCCGTCGCACCATTGAAATTGATGTGCTGGAATTTATTATTAACAACTTTGAGAAAAACCAGGCGGAGCGGGCGAAAATGAAGCACTCTCTGGAGGAAATGGAGCAAATTATTCAGTCCGGTCAGCATCACTCCGTCTTGATTATAAACGACATTCAGTTTCACAATGAAATGGCCGCCGCCTGCAAAAATGGCGTAATTGAGTCCATTTATCGCAGTTTGATCGATTATATCCAGCACTCCATGCGTCAATCCGATTTGAATCAGACCCCCGAGCGAATTTACAGCAGTCACGCCAAAATCGTCGAGGTGGTGGAGAACAAGCGACTGGATCAAATTTCCTCCGTGGTGGATTTTGCACTGGTCCCTTGGAAGCACAGCTGACCATTCGATTCATCCATGAAAAATTCCGGGCTTTGGGACCAAATGGGTCCCGGAGCCCGGTTTGTTTTTCCCTGTTTCACGCCAACATACTCCCTTCCCTTTCGGAATAGAGTAATGGGAGAGGGGGGATCCCATTGGGCGAAAAGGTCTTATCTGCCGGCAAAGGCGCTTTGCTGCTGACCGTATTGGGTACGGTATCCCAAATACTGGGGTTCGGGTATCGGGTCGTTTTGTCTCGTCTGATCGGTGCGGAGGTCATGGGACTCTATCAGCTGGTCATGCCGGTATATTCCGTGCTGCTGTCGATCACTGCCGTGGGGCTGACTGCGGCAATTTCCAATTTAACCTCTCAGTATCTGGCTTTGAACAACAGCAGGGGCATGGCCCAGACCTTGTCCACCTGCCTGCGGTTCTTCTTTTTGCTGCTGCTCCCGGTTGGAGCAATTGTAATCTTAAATTCCGATGCCATCTCCGTTACTTTTTTGGGCGACGCCCGCACCCAACTGGGCCTCATTCTTCTAATCCCCTGTGCCGCTTTAACCGGGGTGGAAAACTTTCACAAATACTTTTTCTACGGAGCGGGACTGGTCGGGCCTCCCGCCGTGGTGGATCTGATGGAACAGGTTATCCGGGCAGCCGCAGTGTTGGGGCTGTTACTTCTCTTTCTCCCGCAATACCCAGAACGGGTGGTTGGGTTGATCGTCACGGGCATGGTTATTTGCGAAGTATTTTCAGCCTTGACCTTGGGGATACTCTACCGCCGTCGTCTCAGGCGAACTGGGCTAGCCGGCCCGGGTGAGCGGGGGCCCGTCCGCCGGAGGCGGGTGGCCGCAATTGCTCTGCCCGTCGGCGCAAACGCCTTACTGGGCAATCTGATTGCCTCGGCCAACGCGACGTTGATTCCGCAAAAACTGGTGGAAGGGGGCATGGCCCGGGGGCGCGCCATCTCTCAGCTTGGAGTTGTGTGCGGCATGACTTTGCCCATGCTGGCACTGCCCACTGTTTTCCTTGGAGCGCTGAATTTAGTGCTGGTTCCCCGGCTGGCCCGGGCTTCCGCACTTGGGCAGCCCGGAGAGGTACGTCGGCTTTCTGCCCGCGCGATGGCAGCTGTGTCCGTACTCACTCTGCCCTCTATGTCTCTCATGGTAGTGCTCGGACCGGATTTGGGCCGCCTGCTCTTTGCCCAGGACGGGGTTGGAACCTATTTGTTTCCTTTGGCCATTACAATGGCTCTGAGCTGCTATTGCTCCGTTCTCGGCGCCATGCTCAATGGCGTAGGGCACCAAAAGGCGGTAGCCGCCGTCTCCTTGCTGGGGGGCGGAGTCCAGTTGGCGCTCACGCTAGCTCTGGTTCCACTGCCCGAAATCGGGATGGGCGGATACGTCGCGGGAGCACTGATTTCCACCTTGCTGGAGGTTGTGCTCTGTCTGTGGCTTGCGGTTCGCTACACCGGCCTGAAGTTGGAGCTCTTTCCGCTGATCACCGCTCCAGGTCTGGCTTCTTTCTTGTCTGCTTTAACCACCAACCTGCTGTTTCGGTATCTAAAAGACAGCGGCTTGGATCTTTTGCCCGCCGGTCTGGCCTCTCTGGTGTTTGCTCTTGTGCTTTATCTGACCGCCCTACACACCCAGGGAGTACATCTGAGGGAAGTACTGCGAATTAACTGGTAACATGTTGGCATGTGCCAAACCGGATACAGCCATTCCGGGCAGCAAAAAAGCGCCCGTTCCAAGCGCCCATAATCCCCATTCAGTTTGATTGCCGCAAACGCAGTCTGGCAGCTCGTCGGAGTGACACTCTTTTCTGCATATTTTCATGCCCCGGGCAAAACAATACGCAGCCCTGCAGGCTGCGTTCGGAAGGGCGGAACGGCACACCCGTTCAACTTTGATCAGAAAATAAGAAATGACCCTTGACTGCCCGTTTCGTAATCCATTGCAGCCAAGGGTCATTTCTGTTCGATCTTGTTATCTAACATCGTTTTGGTTACCTCTCTTTCTATTAAATTGCCACATACCACACGATTTTGCTTTGCGTTCCCGGAACCATAAGCTCAACCTGTTTTGTTGCCCGCTACTGCGGTGCTCACCTCATACGTGAGGTTTCGAATGTTGGAAGTTCCTTATTCGCTTGCTTTTTTGTGGTACGCGCGTACCCTGTGCCGAACTGCTTGGTCCGATCGGATGTGGCGCTTAAAGTCTCCTTTCCTGGATCAGGCTTCCTTGCGTTTTACCGAGGTTCTCTTCCTTCTGCCAAGGACCCTGCTTTGGTGCCGCACCATATTTTCGATCTTGTTCGCTTTGCCTGTTTTTCTTTTTGGATTTTTTTACGTATTACCTTGCATTCTGGCGTCAGGGGTTTGGACTCTTATTTATACATTGGACTCATCCTTTCTGGCTATAATGTACCATAATCCCCCATGGTTGTCAAGAGTTTTTTGTGTAACTTTTAAATTTTTCTTTTTTGTTTTGCAAGCCATTTCATTCCAACATTCAAGCTTAACGTTTTTAAATCAAAAGGCCCCCGGCACATCGTCCGGAGGCCTTTTGATTACAGTTCTTTTGGGGGCGGGTCTCCCACCAGATCCTGCAGGTAAAGGTAATAGGGCACCAGAAACTGAAATCCCTCCAGCACCTGATCGGCCAGCTGCGGCGTAAAAAAAGTCCCCTCACAGTTGTGGTCACTGTTCAGGCTGATCTGCCGCCGGTTGTACCAGGGATACAGCAACGGCCCCGGATCTCCCTTTGGCCGTTTGTACTCCTGTCCCTCCAGCGTAAACTCTCCCCGCCGTTCCAACTTTTGGGCCAACTGTTCCAGCCGTCCAGGATCCCGATCAATACGCGCGCGCAATTTAGCCATGGTCAGGGGAGTCGGGTCATAGCAACCCATACCGTAGCTGTAACATTCGGGGGCAATCGCAAAATAAAAGCAGGGAAGTGTGCTCTCCCGCTCTCCGGGACGGCGGAAAATAAACCACAGGTGCTCCTTATAGGGCCCTCGGCCATAGAGCCGCCGGGCATCCCGATAAATTCGGCTCACCTTCCGTTCCAGCCCCAGCTCGGGGTATTCCTCTTCCATCGTTCGGCCAACCTGCGCTGCTAATTCCCTCATGGGGCCGTCTACCAGAGTCAGAAATTCCTCTTTGTGGGCCTGAAACCAGCTGCGCTCATTGTGGAATCGAATGCCCCAGAGAAAATCCACGGTTCCCTGGGAAAATCCTTGAAACATGCCGCTCTCCTCTTTCTCTCTTTGCCTTCTGGTACAGCTCACTCTTCCAAGACGTTTCCTTCGCCGGAGTCAATGCTCCCTTCCGTCCCCGCAGAGTCGGAGCCGCTCATCCCGGGCTGCTCCTCTGCCCCAGTGTCCGATTCTGTACCGGTTCCGTCTGTCTGTTCCCCGGTTCCGGGTAGAACGGATGTGCCCTCATCTTCAACCGTTCCGACCGTTGGCTTGGGCGGCACACCGTCCACCCAAGTGCTGGGGTCTCCGTCCAGCGGGTTATAGTGATACAGAGAGGGCCGCATATCGTACTTGCTCCCCCCCATGTCCTGTTTTTCCACCAGGGTTCCGCTTTTTTCATAGATATTGCGGTAGGTATGTGCCTTGCGGCCAGTGTACGCATTTTGCTTTCCGTCCAGCACCAAAGTTCCTTTGGGAACCGTATCGTCGGCCACATACTGTACGGTTGGCGTCACCCAGTCAAATTGGGTCCGCTCCGGAACTCCGTACCTCCCATTCGCGTTGGTGCCATACAACTCTACCGTAAGGTAGCGCTTTCCTCCCTTATCGTAACACTCCGTCACAACTTTCACCGGATATTCGGTGTTATTTTTAAATCGGAAGTCCAGAGAACCGTAGAACACCGTAGCATCCATACCATCCGGGACGTATCCAACAGCAAACTTATGTTCGTGGCGCTCCACCACTTCCAGTGTGGTATGAAGAACCGCATAATAGATGGTTGAAGAGGTCTGACAGATTCCGCCCCCAATGTCATCTTCCGACTTGCCCCCTAAATAGATGGGAGCAGGGAGATAGCCCTTGTCCGCCGAACGGCTTCCGGTGGTCCCATTGTAAGAAAACTCCTCCCCGGGCAGCAGAATCACTCCGTTACAGGCCGCGGCAGAAAGTTTCACGTTAGACTTTCGGTTGGCGGTGCCTCCCACAACGCTGGTTCCCTGCCCCAGCAGATCCCGGAACAGCTTGGACACCAGACTTTTCTTTGTCTCCTTTGGTTGGGTTACTTTCAAGGGGATGGCAAAGGTTTTCCCTTCCTGGGCAGACTCGAAGGCCGACTGGGCAGCAGCTACATCAAAATCCACACCCAGCACCGCTTCGGTAATCTCATGGGTCTCCGGATCCATATGGGCATCCTGCACCTCGGCATACACCTGGCTGTGTATGGTATCAAACGCAGGCTCTTTCGGCGGCTGCTCCACCGTTTCCAGCTGGACGATTCCAGACGCTCCGTTCAAAATCCCGGAAAATGCATCCGTCACCGCAGCCGCAGCCGCCTCGCGGTCCACAGCTCGGTGCGTGCGTCCCTTGGTCATCGTCAGGATGCCCGCGCCGGTGTCAGCTACATAGTCACTTTCGTCTCCTTGGGTGCCAATAGCACCGTCCACCGTCTGAATCTGACGGTCCAGTTCTTCCTGCCCGCCCTTGCTCAGCGCAACTTGATCATCCATGGTTAGATTTTGGGACGAGCCAAGCTGGTGACTGATGTACCGTATCCCTGTGGCAAAGAAATTTTCCCGCCCCACGGAGATAGCCTTCTGAGCACAGGCAGCCGCATCCACCTGAAAGGATTCCCCGCCCAAATAGCCAACATAGTTTTCGCATCTCAGCTCCACAGCTTTGTCCAGATCCGCCTGCTTCTCCGAATTAAATTCCTGCCGAATAGCCTGTTCTGCCTGTTTTTCCGACATCTCGGACACATTCAGGCCAGCAACCGATACGTTGGGCAAAACGGCATCCTGCTGTCCGACCCAGGCACATAGTCCCAGATAAGCAGCCACTGCCGCTACAGCAATCACGCCGACAATGATCAGACCCTTCTTGGCTCCAGGCCTTTTTTCCATACGTTGATCTTCCATGTTATCCCTCCAGACCAGCCCCACAGCAAGCCAGTTTGTTTTTTCTTTTTCGCTGAAAAAGAGTCTCGGCTGTTTTCGAACGTATCTTCCGGCGCTCCTCAAAACAAGGGCAAGCGCCCCTGCTGCAGCCGACATTAAAAGTATTATATCATTTTAAAGACTTCCATAGCAACTACAGAACAGTTACAACCGTTCTTCTTTCACTTCCTGCGCTCAAAAAAACAGCAAACGTTTCTTTACTCTTTCCCTGTCCCGCATTATAATAAGAAAGATAAGATCGCCGCCTTTCATTTATACGAAATTTTAAGAAAAAATAAATCTTTTTTTGAGTTCAATCTGTTATGATAAGACGGTAAGCAATTTTTCCGGAGGGTCAACCATGTCTTATGATCAAAACAAAATAAAACAGAGCAACTTGTCCTCCTGGATTCTCCCCATTGTGATGCTGGCATGTTTCCCTCCTTTGGGTGTCCTTCTGGTCGTGTTGAAGCTTTTAGAAGGAAGCAAGCATTCCGGTGTCCGTGGTCGTCACCCCTACTACGTCCAGAAGGAGGGGCAGGGCCCCATAGGTGCCCGCACAACCGCGGGAGCTGCTTCGGTCAGCTCAGGAGAGACCTCCGCCGCCAGGCATCCGAAAGCAGAGCGGATACCCTTGGATCAAATGGCCACGCTGGCTGCCAAAGGCAAAAGGCTGACTACCATTGGCGGGATTATCACCGCAGTCTTTGCCGTTGCCATCCTGAACAGCTTAGGCAGCACCGCGTATTGGCTGATTCAAGGAGAACTATCCTTATTCTTGAGCGGCCTGGCCGACCTGATCCCTGTCTTTTGCTTCCTGGGCGGCGGCCTTGGCTGTCTGTGGGCAGGCGTCCGCAAGCGCAAGCAGGTTCGGCGCTACCGCAGCTATCTGGCCATGATTGGCCGCCGACAGTCCATCACGATCTCCTCTTTGGCCTCCGCCACCGGTCTGCCTGCCGGCAAGGTACGGGAGGATCTGGAAGACATGCTCAACAACGGGCTGTTCCCCGCCGGTTTCCTAGATTACGGCGGCGATGTGCTCATTTTGTCCGACGAGGGGCTCAGCCAGGAGCGGGCGAAGCCTGCGCAGGAAGAACACCACGCCGCCACTACGCCGCATGAAACGGAAAACGCAATTCTGTCCGAGATTCGATCGGTCAATGACGCGGTGTCAAATGAGAAGCTGTCCGCTCAGATCGACCATATCGGCATCATCACCGCCAAAATTCTGGAATATCAGAAAAACCGCCCGGAGGCAGCCCCTCAACTCCACAGCTTTTTGAGCTATTATCTGCCCACTACACTAAAAATTCTGCGTGCCTACGGTCAGCTGGAGGCCCAGGAAGTCTCAGGGGAAAACATCACCGCCGCCATGGTGCGGATCGAGGGGATGATGGATAAGGTAGTCGAGGGCTTTGAAAAGCAGCTGGACCAACTGTTCCAGGGAGACGCCATGGACATCACCACGGATGTGGAGGTGCTGGAGCGGATGCTGTCAAAGGACGGCCTGTCCTCCAGTCCGGGGCTGACCTTTGGATTGTAACCCTCAAGCCGCAGCAAAAAACAGTCAGCCCGGGCACTTCACGTGCCCGGGCTGTTTTTCGGTTATTTCCGGCGATAATTTGTGTAATGGAACACAACGCCGTCATACTCCAGCGGCTCCGACTCCTCCGCCAGCACCCAGTCCGGATGCTCGTCCAGATTGGGAAACCAGCAGTCAGCCGGATAGGCTCGGTGAATTTTCGTCACATAGGCAGCTTCACACCGGTCCAGCAGACAGCGGTACACCGACTCTCCACCGATGACAAAGGCATCCTCCGAAACTTTAGACAACAAAGCTTCCAGATCCGAATACACCTCCGCCCCCTCGGGCTTAAACGCGGAATTCCGAGACAAAATCAGATTTCTTCGGCCCTTTAGGGGCCGTCCTCCCGGAAAAGTGCTCAGCGTCTTGCGGCCCAATATCAACGGATGTCCCATGGTCAAAGACTGAAACCGCTTCAGATCCTCCGGGATGTAAATCAGCTGATTCCCGCCCTTTCCGATGGCCCAATTTTGGTCCACCGCTACAATCAAGTTCATCGTATCGCCTCTTTTCTCACACCGCCACCGGGATTTTCTGATCCAGGGGGTGGGCCTGGTAGCCCTCCAGCCGGACGCTGGCAGGCGTAAAGGCATAAAAGTCGGTGACCGCCGGATCCAAGCGAAAAGTCGGGGCTGCATAGGGTTCCCGGGTAATCAGCTCTTCCACCACGGGGACGTGCCTATCGTAGATGTGGGCGTCGGCAATGACGTGAACCAGTTCTCCCGCCTCCAATCCGGACACCTGGGCTACCATGTGGAGCAGCACGGCGTACTGCATCACGTTCCAGCCGTTGGCGGTAAGCATGTCCTGAGAGCGTTGGTTCAGAATCCCGTTGAGGGTGTTTCCCGACACGTTAAAGGTCATGGAATAAGCACAGGGGTACAGCGCCATTTCGCTCAGGTCGTGGTGGTTATACAAACTGGTAAGAATGCGGCGGGAGCCCGGGTCGTGCTTCAAATCCCACAGCACCTTGTCCACCTGGTCCATGTCCCCCTGGGGGTAGTGGTGCTTTACCCCAAGCTGATAGCCATATGCCTTTCCGATAGAGCCGGTTTCGTCGGCCCAGGCATCCCACACATGGCTGTTCAGGTCACGGACGTTGCTGGACTTCTTCTGCCAAATCCACAGCAGCTCGTCCACCGCCGACTTTAAAAACTGCTTCCGGACGGTGAGCATGGGAAACTCCTGTCGAAGGTCATAACGGTTGACCACGCCAAACAGTTTTATCGTATGGGCCGGAGTACCGTCTTCCCATCGGGGCCGAACCGGGCGGTCGGTATCCCATACCCCTTTTGACAGGATCTCCCTGCAGGTTTGAATGAAACTTTGGTCTGCGTAACTCATAAGTCGGTTCCTCCAGCGATTGTTGTTACAGCAGCAAATATCTTATCACAGGGTGGTTGAAAATGCAACTTGGCGGATGCTCCTCTTTTCCCCGTTTTGGATTGAATGCCCGTATTTTCTGTGGTAAAATAATTTGTAATCCTTTGCGGCAACATGAAAGGGAATATCCATGGAAAAACATCGAACTGCAATCCGCGCCATATTCTGGACGTTTCTGGTCCTAGGCAGTGCCCTGCTTGGGGTTGGCTTGGCTGCGTTCCATTTGGACCGTTCTGCAAAAAATATTATAGTTGGCGGATGGTTTGTTTTCATCGTTCTGACGGCTGTGGCCATTGATCTTCTCTGGTACCGCGAACTTTGGAAACAGGTAGAGGCTCTGCGCCCTTTTTTGACGGAAGACCCCGATTATTATATCCGGGAGATCCGCGTGCTGTTGGAGGGGAAACGGTCCCCCCACCTTCGCGGCGTTCTGCTGGTCAATCTCAGCGCTGCCTATCAGGAAAAGAGAGACTATCAAACCGCCGTCCAGCTGCTTCATTCGGTTAACCCCAAAAAGCTGACCGGGATCAATCGCTCCATTTATTGGGCTGATTTGGCCAACGCTTATTTTTACCTGGGTGAAAATTCCAGAGCTTTGGATATTATGGCCGAGCAGGAGTTCGATTTTTCTAAGCTGACCGAGACTACCCAGTTAGGCGGTTTGTTGGCTATTCTGTCCGTATTTCAAATGTTGGCTTCTGGGAACCGACCCGGAGCAAAGCAGCGACTGGAGCAGCTCCGCCCACGCTGGGAGGACCCCCACAACAGCCGCGAATTTGAAGATTTGGAGCGGCGGTGCCAGGAGATCTAGCCACAAATCCGGCAATCAACAAACTGCGTCCGGTGGTTCCCGCTTGCCTCTGTTTGTTCGCTCCTGCCAACCATTTTATACATCCAGTCAACTCAAAACCTTGCCCTGTTCGGGCGCTTACGGAGGGTATTTATGTCCTGCAAAGAAGAATTTATCGACATTTTCAACGCCTGCATCACCCGGGACGGGGCAGACAAACTGCTGGATTATTTGGAGCATAAAAGCGACTTTTTTACCGCCCCCGCCTCCGCCCGCTACCACTGCGCCTACGAAGGGGGCCTGTGCGAGCACAGTCTGAACGTGTACCACTGTCTGGTGGACTATCTCCAGCGGGAGCGGGTTCAAGAGCTGTACGGCCTGGAATACAGCGAAGAAAGCGTGGCCATTGTAGCCTTGCTCCACGATCTGTGCAAAATCGGCTGCTATAAAAAGAGTTCCCGCAACGTCAAGGACGAAACCGGAAAGTGGCAGGCTGTGCCATCCTACACGTTTGACGATCCGCTGCCATATGGACACGGGGAGAAAAGCGTATACATTGCCAACGGCTTCCTGCGTCTGGCCCGGGACGAGGCCATGGCAATCCGCTGGCACATGGGCTTCTCCGGCACCGAGGACAGTCGCCTGGTTGGGCAGGCCTTTCAGAAGTACCCGCTGGCCTTCGCCCTGGCCACCGCGGATATGGAGGCTTCTTATTTTTTGGAAAATGAAGACGGGGGATAACTCCCATCTTCACCGCTGTGTTTTCTCCGACGCACAGGTCACCGGAAAAAACGATGGGACTTTTTTCACGCCGTGTGCATAGCGTGAACTCTGCAAGGCTTTGTCAACAGCAGAGAACCGACCCTTTCGGGCCGGCTCTCTGCTGTTTCATTTATTCCGCTCGGTCTTCCGCTTTCTTGCGGTTGAAGTCCAGCGCCCCGGTTCTCTTCAGCGCGGCAACCAGCACGCCAGCCAGCGCGGAACCGGCAACCGTTGAAATCAGGAACGGGATAATATAAGCATAAAAGGCCACTACGGCGGCATCTGCATTCAAAAACAAAATCGCCACAGGGTAGGCGGCCAGCCCGCCGACCACCCCGGTTCCCAGCACCTCCGCCACCAGCGTGGCCGGCAGGTTTTTTGTCTTCCAGAATACCAGCCCACACAGCAGCGCCCCGCACATGCTGCCTGGAAACGCCATCAAACTGCCCACTCCCAGCAGATTGCGAATCAGGCTGGCGCAGAATGCCACGCCCACCCCGTACCAGGGGCCGAGCAGGACGGCGCACAGCACGTTTATCATGTGCTGCACTGGGGCGCACTTGCTGCCAAAGGCGGGGAAGGTGAGTAACATGCTCCCGGCCACCGCCACGGCACACAGCAGTCCGGCGGAAGCCAATTTTTTGGTGTTGGTTTGGTTCATAGCAAAACACTCCTTTTTTCAATGGATGGGGAACCCGCGTCAACTGGCAGCGTCTTCCCCAATTCTGGCTCTTTGGGTGCATCGGTTTCCCGCACTCAAAACCACAAACAGGGTCTGAGAGAGCGAATCGCAGGCGCTCTCTCACGGTTCGGTCGAAGCTTTCTGGCTTCCTCTCACGCCGGAACACGGCTTCCCATCGCTGCATCGTTGCCCGAACACAGGGCGCTCCCCCTGCGTCCGCTCCCGGCTTTCCACCGGGATGCCGCGGCTTCTGACACATCCTTTCCAATATAGAGTGGCACATTCCATCAAAAAACGGGGCAGCCCATAGGGCAACCCCGTTCGTCACAACTAGCACGACTTCCTACGGTGGCATTACCCACATCAGGTGAAAGGGTCGAAGCGCTCAGCTTCCTCTCAGCCCGCTGCCGCGAGCTCCCCTGTTTCTTGTATTCGTATGATACTCCGTTTCCCCTGTTCTGTCAAGGAAGCTTCGTTCTTCCACCCGTCCGGACTACCAACGGTTTGTCGGCTTCTCAAACACAAAGCACATACAGCCCGAACGAAACAAAAAAGCACCGGACGTCCACCCGTCCGGTGCAATGCGTTATATCTGGGTTGGTCTGGGCCGGTAATTCAGCCGGTTCAGCCGAGAGGCCGGAATCATGTCCCGGAAGAAGGGGACCTTGGGCACAACCACCAGCAGCAGCGTGCCCAGCAAATAACAGGCCGCCAGCTCCCCCAGACCTACAGTAGCGGCATTGAATGCGTAGGCCGGCCAAAAGGCGGCTCCGGTTCCCGCCTCGGCAAAGGCGATGACCGCGCCCACAATGGCCGCGTTGCACACCACGGGCGGCAGCGGAGCCAGCCAGCGGTTGTTCAACTTCTGGGTCCATAGGCAGGCAATCAGAGTAGCGGCAGAGCCGGCCACCACATCCAAAAGGCCATAGGGGGACAATAAATTGGCAATGAGACAGCCCACAAACAGTCCGGGCGTGGCCGCCGGAAACAAAAAGGGTAGCACGGTAAGGGCTTCGGCAAAGCGGATCTGGACGGCTCCGTACTGCGGAATCGGCAGCCCCATGGTC
The DNA here is from genome assembly GCA_034927465.1 of Lawsonibacter sp. Lineage (GTDB taxonomy): Bacteria > Bacillota > Clostridia > Oscillospirales > Oscillospiraceae > Lawsonibacter. The sequence continues at coordinate 285 of JAYFPV010000503.1, read as the reverse complement.
AGAACCGCGTACACCGCCGCCAGCATAGCCGCCAGCGTCAGATTTCGAATGGAATACTTGCGCATGGAAACACGACCTCCATTTTATTGTTTAGAGAACAGCAGAGGATCCCTGCTGAACGAACACAGCAAATATTTGTTTTTGCCGTGCTTGGACGAGGTGTGGAAACTCGTCAGCGGGTATTTTATCACACAAAAGGTCTTCTGTCCATAGGCGGATCAATGGCTGTTTGATTGGGTGGGTTCCCGTTTTGTTTCCAGGGGCGGTCAGTCTGCGGAAGGATCG
>JAYFPV010000349.1:0-4778 GCA_034927465.1 Lawsonibacter sp. | reverse complement strand
CATCGAGGGTGCGGGTGTCCATATGGAGAAAGCTGAAAAAAATCGGTGCGGTTAGCACCCAGCAATCTATGTGGATATTGCCTTCAAGCGATGAAAATAGCGGCTTACTAAGGGAGATCAAGGATGAGGTTTCGCGGAACGGCGGCGAGGCCTTTATTCTGACGTTCTCTCCTGACGAGGACGGAGAAAAAATGATTGTCAACAGGTTCAACGCGGCGAGGGACGAGGAATACAGGGAACTTATTGAGCAGTGCGAAGACTATTTTAAGGAGATTAACAAAGAAACGGCCCGAAAGAATTTTACGTTTGCCGAGATCGAAGAAAATGAGGAAGAACTCGAAAAGCTGAAGCAATGGCATAAAAAAATAGCCGCGAGGGATACCTTTTGCTCGCCGCTTCGGGAAAAAGCGGGATCGATGCTCTCAAACTGCGGGGAGCTTCTGGACGGCTTCTGTGACAAGGTTTATGAATTCAATGAAAAATCGTAGGTAATGATCATGAAAAAGAAGAAAATTCTGTCCAATATTGTACTGCTCGGTCTTGTCAGCCTGTTCGTCGACATGAGCACTGAAATGGTTTACCCTCTTGTTCCGCTCTTTTTGACGGCTTCGCTTGGGGCCTCCCCAGCCGTTGTAGGCATCATTGAGGGGATTGCCGAGAGCATTGCATCATTGCTGAAAGTGTTCAGCGGATATGTCGGGGATGTGTACCATAATAAAAAGCGGCTCGCTTTTACCGGATATTCCGCGGCTGTCGTTTATAAGCTATTTCTTCTGCTGGCCACATCGTGGCCTGGAGTTTTGGTTGCCAGAGTAATCGACCGTACTGGGAAAGGCATTCGCACCGCGCCGCGCGACGCGCTGGTCGCGCAGTCAAGCGATAGTAAAAAGCTGGGCGGATCATTCGGGCTGCATAAAATGCTGGATATGGCCGGATCATCGCTTGGTGCACTGCTTGCGTTCATTTTTGTGGCAACCAATTTTGGGTTCCACAGAGCGTTCTTGTTCTCAATAATCCCTGCGGTTATTGGAATCTTGATCATTTTTTCCGTCAGGGAAGATAAAAACAGTGCCACAGAAAATGAAAAGCTATCGCTGAAAGGGCTGAAGCTGGACGGAAAATTGAAAGCGTACCTTGGGGTCATATTTATTTTCTGCCTTGGAAATTCATCGAATACATTTTTACTCCTGAAAGCCCAGGCGCGCGGTTTTTCCGCTTCGCAGGTCATGCTTCTATATCTGATTTTCAATGTCTCCACTTCCGTTCTAGCAATTCCATCTGGCAAGCTGTCCGATCAATACGGACGAAGCAAAATACTTGTGCCGGGGTACCTGATTTACGGACTTGTCTATCTCGGCTTTGCGCTTTTTTCCGCGAAGCCTGCTATTCTGATCCTGTTTATCTCCTACGGTGCTTACACCGCTCTGATCAGCGGAGCCGAACGGGCTTTTATTGTGGAAAATTCTCCAACCGGCTTTCAGGGAACCATACTTGGGCTTTACGGAATGCTTCAAGGCATCGGCTTACTCTTGTCTTCCATGATTGCAGGCCTGATGTGGGACAAAATCAATTCAAACGCGCCGTTTTTATTCGGAGGTGTGATTGGCATTATCTCGGCTCTTATAATCTTACTTATTTTGGATAACAATAAACGAATGGAGCTTTTCCGTAGGAAGACAGGATCGAACGAATAGGAAGGACGTTTAATAACGGAATTTATGAAAAATAATGCCCAGGAAACGAAAGGCCTCGTTCATATCAGCTTTGAAATTGGATTGCTCCTCAAAGGCATACACAGTCTGACGGAGCCTGATTGCTTTAACCTGGTTGGAACCTAAGGGCCTCAAATACGTTGAACTAGTTTTACAAAAGGTCACATTAATTAACGGCTTTGAAGCATCTACGAATTCTGAGCACCGATTCCTCATCCTTCTTATCAACCTGTTTTCCGACAATGTAGTGCATAAAGGGTATGCTGATATACTAGTCAGCTTACCCTTTATGCACTAAAGTAAATTCTGCTCAAATTTTGTTCTTTCAGAAGTAATCGCATTAAGTCCTCTTAAAATTCTCCGAAAAGTGTAAGACATAGTCTTTAATTTCGTCCGGCTGAAGCGGTTTGCTATAAAAATATCCCTGAATATTATCGCAGCCCATATTTGTCAAAATTTTTAGCTGCTCTCTGTCTTCCACCCCTTCAGCCGTTATCATTCGTCCTGTATTCTTTGCATAGCGAATAATTGCCTCAATTAAATTTCCGACATTGCAGTCATTCATGTTATCAATAAATACTTTGTCAATCTTTATGATATCAACCGGCAACGTGATAGAGCTTTTCAGTGAATTGAAACCCGTCCCAAAATCATCCAGGGAGATTTTTAACCCAATACTCCTAAACTGTTTCAGAATATCGGACGCCATTTTCTCATGCTTAACGATACTCGTTTCCGTAATCTCAATTGCAAGCGACGCCGGGTCAATTTCATTTTCATTTAAGCAATCCATAAGGTAGTTTGAGGTAATGTATCCCAAATCCTTTGCAGAAAAATTGAGCGCAACTTTGATGGATAACCCTTCTGTTTTCCATTTCTTAAGTTGCAGAATCACGTTTTTAATTAACCACTCCGTAATTTTATTTATTAAACCGATATCTTCGGCAATTTTTATGAATTCCTCCGGATTGACTGGTCCTTTCTCCGAATGATTCCATCTAAGAAGCGCTTCGACGCTCGTCGGGCTATGATCATGCAAGTTTATGATCGGCTGATAAACAATACTGAGTTCATTTTGTTCAATCGCGTGAAAAAGCGAACACATCAATTCATATTTCTCAACATTTTTTTGTTCAATTATCGCATTATAAACCGAAAGGCCCGATTCATTATCTGATGCGATATCCAACGAAACGCCCGCTTTACTAATCAGCTCGTCAGCATTTGTCGCATGGATAGGATAACTTACTATGCCCCCATTGATCAACAGTTCGACATTGAATTGTCCAACAGGAATTGGTTCCTTGAAGATATTGATAACTTCCAAACCGCACAAATAGGCACCCATAGCACCTGTCTTTGGCATTATTACGGCGAATTCATGGGAATAGACTGAATAGATACGACAGTCTTTAAATCGACTATGCAAAAGTTCTATTATTTTTAATATTGACTTGATTCCGATTTCCCGTCCAATGTATCTGTTCACATCATCGATATTCGTTATTCTAAAGACAATAAGCGAAAATTCGACTTCTTTTGAAATCATTTCATTCAAGTCAATCTGCAGTTTCGTCGCATTTGGCAGCCCTGTAGTCGCATTCCGATAGGATCTTTCCAGTTCACTATTTTTATATGCTTTTACACGATTCAATAAATAGGTCATGATGAACCCGATTATGAGAAACATGAAGATTCGAATCATCCAATTGACAGGCTCCTGCATGATCAATCTTTGGGTCACCTTTTCAGGCATGAACGGGCCTAATGCAAGCCCACCCAGTACGGTGGCTCCAACGACCCCCAAATAGCCCCAAAAAAGAGCAGAAAGGAAAATTGGGATATACATTAGGTGAGTAAATGCAGCGCTTGTTCCGCCCGTAACATATACAATTCCACTCACAAGCACGATTAACACAACAATAAACGACATCTCGATTATAACGCTACAATGCTTAACCATTTATATACCTCTACGTTTTATTCTTACGTTTTATTTTATCGTTGAACCGTTCTGCTTTTCAATCGCAAAACGCTTCTCATCAAGGGAACGTTCGATAAAAAAGCATTTTTATGTTAGATCATGAGCAGGATGTTACTTCTTTTATCCTTTGGCGCAAAGTTTGTGATCATTGAAATCGGAGTCGCTCCTGTTTGAGATCGACTCCGTTCCTTTACGAGGGAAGCGAGAGCAACCGAATCGCATAAAAAAGGCTGCCCCATGTCAGGGCAGCCTAGGCCATTGCGTCCGTGTTTAAAAGTCAACTTCAGTGTCGTAATAGCAGCACATGAGCAGCTTTTCCATTTCCTCGGGGGTAATCTTGCGGGGATTGGAGCCCGTGCAAGCATCTCCAATGGCATTCACAGCGATGGCGGGCAGCCGCTCAAGGAATACCTTCTCCGGTACAAAGCCGTTTTCGGTGGGATAGCTGTCCGCGCCGTACTGCTTGATGCCGTGCGGAATGTTCAGCTCGTCGCTCATCTTGCGCAAATAGGCGATCAACCGCTCAATTTTCTCCTCTGTGGTCGCACCGCCCAGCCCCATATAATCTGCAATGATGGCATAGCGCTGCGCTGCGGACTCCTCCTTGGCATTAAACGCAATGACCTTGGGCAAATACATTGCGTTGGCCGCTCCATGGATGATATGGGCGCCCAAATCCGCAAAGGCCGCCCCGGTCTTGTGTGCCATGGAGTGGACGATGCCAAGCAGCGCGTTGGAAAATGCCATACCGGCCAGACACTGAGCGTTGTGCATGCTCTCGCGCTTGCTCATGTCGCCGTGATAAGACGCGACCAGATCATTCTGAATCATCTGAATGGCATGCAGTGCCAGCGGATCGGTGAAATCGCAGTGGGCCGTGGAAACAAAGGCTTCCACCGCATGGGTCATGGCATCCATGCCGGTGTGTGCGACCAGCTTTTTGGGCATCGTTTCGGCCAGGTCTGGATCGACAATGGCGACGTCAGGGGTAATTTCAAAATCGGCAATTGGATATTTAATGCCCTTAGAATAGTCGGTAATGATGGAAAACGCGGTCACTTCGGTGGCGGTGCCGGACGTGG
>JAYFPV010000268.1:0-6682 GCA_034927465.1 Lawsonibacter sp. | reverse complement strand
AGGTGGATGAAAAGCAGCCCATTCGCCGTCTGTCCAAGGGCATGCAGAAGCAGTCGGCCTTCTGGCTGTCTCTGTGCTGTCAGCCAGATCTGCTGGTACTGGACGAACCTGTGGACGGCCTGGACCCGGTAATGCGGCGCCAGGTGTGGTCCCTTTTGATGGGGGATGTGTCCCAGCGGGGCACCACGGTACTGGTCTCGTCCCACAATCTGCGAGAACTGGAGGACGTGTGCGACCATGTGGGTATCCTCAGCCACGGTAAAGTGCTGCTTGAGCGATCCCTCACCGACCTTCAGGACAACGTAGTTAAACTGCAGGTAGCCTTCAACGAGCCTGGACTGCCCAAGCTGCCCGAGGATCTGAACATTCTCCATACGTCCCAGGTGGGCCGGGTCTATACTCTGATCGTCCGGGGCAATCCGGCGGAAATCCGCACCCGCATGGCGGTTTACAGCCCCATTTTGATGGAGGTCCTGCCACTGTCTCTGGAAGAGATCTTTATTTACGAGCTGGGAGGTGAAGACTATGCGGTCCGGGACATCGTTCTTTAATTCCACATTGTACCGTAAGACCATGGGTCGGTTTTGGCCCTTCTGGATCCTGTACGGTCTGATCTGGCTCTTTACGCTCCCTCTGAACCTGATGAATCAGTATTTCAACTACGTACGCGGCGGTATGGCGGACGCCGAGGCCCAGGCCAAGCTGCTGGACCTGGCACGTAATATTCCCCATTTTCTCACTGCCGGCGTGAGCCTGTCTCTGGTTGCCGGGGTACTGTGCGCCATGGCGGTGTTTGGCTACCTCTACAGCAGCCGGTCCGCCTGCATGATTCATGCCCTACCTTTACGACGTGAGACCCTGTTCGCAACCCAATATTTCGCAGGACTCTCCTTCCTTCTCCTGCCCCATTTGGTGGTCGGGGTGCTCACCCTGACGGTGGAGCTTTCCCTTCTGCCCTCCTCTCTCTGGGGCGCTGCTGTGCCCTCCCTGGCTCTTTGGCTGTTGGTTCAAAGCGGCACCGCTTTGTTCTTTTTCTCCTTTGCCGCCTTCTGCGCCATGTTCACCGGCCACGTTCTGGCTCTGCCCGCGTTTTACGGGATTCTCAACTGCTTGGTCTTTGTGATTTATTCCCTGCTCTCTGAACTGATGGCTCAGTTCTTTTACGGCTATCCCGCCCAGCGGATGGGCGGAGCGCTGGTGGAGTTCTGCACACCGGCCTATGCCTTGACTGAGGCCTGCCGATGGAGTTCCTCATCTTCCTTTTTTTCTTTTATCTACCCCTCCTCCGCCTCAGAATCCACTTTGGGGCTGAGTGCTCCGGTCACCGTGACAGGCTACGCTGTCGCAGGAGTGGTTTTCGCTCTGCTGGCCCTGCTGGTGTATCGATATCGCCATGTGGAGTCCGCTGGAGATGTGGTGGCCATCGCACTTGTCCGGCCTGTGTTCAAATATGGGGTATCGTTTTGTTCTGGGTTGTGTTTCGGTATTCTCACCAATGCCTTCTTTGGCTGGGGCACCGTGGCCCTGTCGTTGTGCGTCCTGTTTTGGGCCGCCGTGGGCTATTTTGCAGCTGAAATGCTGCTGGAAAAGACCTTCCGTGTCCTTCGCTCGTGGAAGGGATGTCTAGCAATGACCTGCGTGCTGGCGTTGCTGTGCTTGTCTTTCTTCTTGGATCTGTTTGGTGTGGAAAATCGGGTGCCCGATGCTGGGCAGGTTTCTTCCTTATCTCTGTCCATCAGCACGGGTTATCCCTACGACAGCAGCTCGCTCAGCGAACTGCAAATTACTGATCCCGACCAGATTCAGCAGATTGTCGACCTTCATCAGGCAATTGTTCAAGACAAAGACCGCGCCGATTACTCCGGCAGCGGTTATGTCTCGGGAGAGGATTCTATCTCCTTCGAGGTAACCTATACTCTGAAAAACGGATTTACTCTGGAGCGCCAATATTACTCGGTCCCCATTTTCTTGGCGGAGCTGAATCAGTTCGGCTCGGTCACTTGGCGGGCCAATCAACTAGTCCAAAATCGAAACTTGGTGGCCCTGTCCTACCATTTCGATTCCTACGAGCGGGGCCGCCTGGTAGAGGTCTACCTCAACAACGTATACAACCGCAGTATTGCCTCCCTGGACACTTTGTACCTGGACGGTTTGGCGGATCAGCTGTGGACGGCTATGCGCAAGGACTTTGAAGAAGGCCACATCGGCGTGCGCTACCTGTTTGACGATGAGGAGCGGCTAGAGAATACCTGCCGCACAGACCTGTGCTTTACCTGGGAAATGCCAACCACTTCTCAGAACTCCCGGCCCGATGCCGTCGACACCGCTTCCATCACCATCACCTTGACGCCCCAAGCCAACCACACCCTTGCCGTTTTGCAGGAATCGGGCGCATTGGGAGATACCTACTCGATTCAGCCTCACACAAGCGAAGATTCCAACCTTCCCCAAGAAAATGACACTGTATCTGTCCCGCTCCCCTTCTGACCCATCTCCTTTTCCAGTTTTCCCTACGCCCAAGGCGTCTGTCTAACGGCGCCTTGGGCGTTCTCGGTTCGTCCAATTTTCCTCATTTTTTTATCATTTTGTCACTCTCGGTCAGTAACTGAACCAGAAACCACAAAAAATATTGTTGATTTTTCCATCTCGCTTCGATATAATCGTTGCAAGAGCGGAATAGACAGGGCGTCGGTTATGACGCCAAAACCAAATTTTGGAGGTTACAGACACTATGAAAGAAATCTATGTTGTCAACTGCTGCCGCACCGCCGTTGGTTCCTTTGGCGGCTCCTTAAAGGACATCCCTGCTGCTGATCTGGGCGCTATCGTCATTAAAGAAGCCCTGAGCCGGGCCGGCGTGGCTCCCGAGCAGGTGGATGAGGTGATGTTCGGCTGTATTCTGACCTCTGCACTAGGTCAGAACGTGGCTCGCCAGGCTTCCATTAAGGCCGGTGTTCCTGCCGCCGTTCCTGCTTATACCGTGGGTATGGTCTGCGGCTCCGGCATGAAATCTGTCATTGAAGCTGGCCGTACCATCGCTGCCGGCGATGCGGACATCATCGTGGCCGGTGGCACCGAGAATATGTCCGCCGCTCCTTATGCCCTGCCCAACGAGCGCTGGGGCGCCCGCATGGGGGACAAAAAGGTTGTCGACACCATGATCAAGGACGGCCTGTGGGATGCGTTTAACAACTATCATATGGGCACCACCGCTGAGAACATCTGCGACGTGTGGGGCATTACCCGCCAGGCGATGGATGAGTTTGCTGCCTCTTCTCAGAATAAGGCTGAGGCTGCGATTAACTCCGGCCGCTTCAATGACGAGATCGTCCCCGTGATGGTCAAGCAGAAGAAGCAGATGGTGGAATTCAAAGTGGACGAGTTCCCTCGCGCCGGCGTCACCGTTGAGGGTATTTCCAAGCTGAAGGGCGCTTTCCCCGTTGGCCCCGAGTCCCCAAATCCTGCAGTCACCCACACCTTCCAGCCCACCGGCATTCAGGAAGCCGCCGATAAGGGCCAGCAGCGGGTCACTGCCGCCAATGCCTCCGGCATCAATGACGGCGCTGCCGCCATCGTTCTGGCTTCTGCCGAGGCGGTTGCCAAGTACAACCTGAAGCCAATTGCGAAGCTGGTCTCCTGGGGCCAGGGCGGCGTGGATCCCAAGATTATGGGCGTAGGCCCTGTCCCTGCCTCTCGTCAGGCCATGGCCAAGGCCGGCCTGAAGATCGAGGACATGGACCTGATTGAGGCCAACGAGGCCTTTGCCGCTCAGTCCATCGCCGTCGCTCGCGAGCTGGGCTTTGACATGAGCAAGGTCAATGTCAACGGCGGTGCCATCGCGTTGGGGCACCCCGTCGGCGCTTCCGGCGCCCGCATCATCGTCACCCTGATTTACGAGATGCTCAAGCGCGCAGACGCCAAGAAGGGCCTGGCCACTCTGTGCATCGGCGGCGGCCAGGGTGTGGCCACCATTTTTGAAAAGTGCTGAGTTTTTGATCTCTCAGTGCGCTTGTGATTTGGAAGGATCACAATAAATTGGAAGGACCCCTGCGGTGCGGCAGCCGCAGGGGTCTTTCCGCTTTTTCTCAGCAGGGAAATTTTTTTAGAAACAGCAAGACCCGGATGCCAGCTCCAAAGCATCCGGGTCTTACAGTTGAAAAAGAGGATTAAAATGAAACGAACTGTCTCTTGCAAGACTTATAGTACAAAATAGTTGTTAAAAAATCCAACCGAAGTTGTTACATAAGTTTTAAATCTTTTCGTGGCATTTCATTTGGACAAGGGAATGACCGGCGGATTTCTCCGCCGGTCATTCAAGAAATTGGAGGATAGAATGAAAAGATGTTCTTACCTTGCGAGTATCAGTATATCCAACTGTTATTAAGAAAGTTCTCGTTAGATGTTACAAAAGCTTTAAATCTTTTTATAATTGCCCTGTTTTTTCCGAAGATCTTCAAAAAAATTCTGAAGAAGCTCCTCACACTCCCGAACCATAGGGCCCTGGTACAGACGGGGATGGTGGTTAAACCGTTCCTCGAACAGGTTGAGCACCGAAACACAACAACCCGCCTTTTCATCTCTGGCCCCATAGTGTACTGATTCGATCCGGGCATTGATGATTCCTCCGGCACACATGGGGCATGGCTCTAGCGTGACGTACATGGTGCAGTCATGAAGCCGCCAGCTTCCGACCCGCGCGCAGGCATCCCGGATCGCCTCCAGCTCAGCGTGGGCGGTCGCGTCGACGCGCGCCTCTCGCCGGTTGCGTCCCCGGCCAATCACTTCTTGCCCCCGCACAATGACACATCCTACCGGCACATCGCCGTCCGCGGCCGCCTCCCTGGCCAGTGCCAGGGCCTGGGTCATATAAGATACGTGGTCCAACATTCCGCCCCCTTTTCTTCAGTGTACCGTATGAATTCGTTTTTCGCAAGGTGGGAGGGGGTTTTTGCTCCAGCTTTATTTTCCTGCTTTGCCCGCCGCCGCGCTTCCTGATGTCACACTCTGGCACGCTCACGGTCGGGTCGCTAAGTCCTGCGACTCCAGATACAAATAGTTGGGGCTTCGCCCCTTGCTTGGTTTGTTTCCGTCGCTCCGTCCTTAGCTTCCCTGCTCGCGGCTTACGCGCTTCCTTCTTTCATGGTCAGCAGAGTGCGGGCCACATTATCCGCCCACAGGCGTGCTCCGTCGATGGCTTCGGACAGGGTATTGCCATGTCCCCCCACTTCCACCAGCAGCGAGCCTGGGAGGAGCTGCTGATTGTACCGGCTGTTGCGCAAAACAATAGGCCGGGCCAGGCTGGTATAGCCGCGCACCAATCCCTGCTGGAGTTTGACCGCAAAGGCCAGATTATCTTTCCACCTTGGGTGTTCCGCCCCCGAGCCGCTACTCCCCACCACCAGCATAACCTGGGCTACTTTCTTTCCCGCTTCCTGGGTCACCAGCTTATACACCTGGCCATCCGCCCCTTCCAACGCATCCCGGTGGACGTCCAGAACGATTTTGATGGTCGGGTACCGCTTTAGCCACTGCTCAACTGCCGCTTTAGACCGGTCGTAGGAGCCATTGTAGGCGGGATAATCGTAAAGCGAGGTGTCGTGAATCACCTGAAAGCCGTGGGCCCGAAAGACCGTGGCCATCTCCTCCCCGACCTTCACCACATTGTGGGTGCAGTCGGTGGTACGGTAGGCATCGCTTTCTTCATACGTATCCCCATCGCTTTGGGAATAGGCCTCGCTCCCGTGGGTATGAACGATTAGGATTTGCGGCCCCTCGCCCAGAGGGACATCCACGATTCCCTGAGACAGCACCGACACGTCCAGATCCATGTTGGTGCGGTTATACACGTAAATTCCTTTATTATTGAGATAATTTCTCTCATTTTTCCCTTTGGAGGTCATTTCTATGATGTTGTCCTCCCCAGCCTGTGGCTGAAGGTTCGGCTCCTCCTGATCATCCCCGTCTCCATGGCTCTCTGTCAGATCAGGCTCCTCCTGAACGGATGGCTGTCCTCCCCGGTAACGGACTACTCCGTCCTCACCAGCAGACAGCAGCGCCGACTCGTTGAACAGCAGCCGCCCCCAACCCGTCAGCCCGGACGTCGCTTCCTGTTTGGGCAGGGTACTCATTTGCCCGGAAAGGAGGGACACCGCCAGTGCCGGCTCTTCTCCTAAATCCGCCAGAAGGTTCTTCAGCGCAGAAAAATCCGCAGTCAGGCTCACCCCCCACACCGCCACCAGGGCCAGCCCCATGGCAACCCCTCGGCGCAGGGCGGTCAAATATCGCCGGTTCCCCTTCATGGTACCACTCCTTGTCCTCTGTATGGCTTGTACCAGAAGCATATGAGACGGCGGAGTAGATTATGCCAGAGATGAACTGGTCTTTTGTGTGGGCCCTTAGCTGCGGACACATTGCGTAGGGACCGCGATCCCGCCGCCACGCAGTGCGGGCGGCGCTTTTCTTGACGCAGAAAAAGCGCTGGCCGAACCGCACGGTTTCCTTTCGAAACGTGCTTAGTTCGGTCAGCGTCTTTTCCACAATTGTTTACCGCTCCTCGCGAAAGTAATTCAGTCCCAGAGAAGCGGGCAGACCGGCCCCTTCTCGCTTGCGTACCGAGGTGGCCACCAGGACAACGGCGGTAATGGTAAAGGGCAGAGCTTGGTACAGTTGGGTAGGCACCGCA
>JAYFPV010000009.1:0-12629 GCA_034927465.1 Lawsonibacter sp. | reverse complement strand
TTGAAGCAAAATGGACTGGGCTGTTGGCATAGAAGGTCTTGGTCCCGTCGCAGTATTCGTGTGGATATACGTAATTATTGGCCTGAACCTGTGGATCATAGGGGACTTCCTTGAAGTGGTACAAAATCTCATGGGGGAGATCATGCTCGTTGAGCAGTTCGTTCCAATAGGAGACGGGTTTCTGAATAAAAATATCCTCCAAAATGTGGGTCAACTCAGCCTTATTTTCATAGTAGGCTGCTGAAGTGGAGTACTTTGGATTGGTGGCGACCTCTGGAATTCCCATGACCTGGCAGAACTCGGGAAAGCGGCGAAAGTCAATGATGGCCAGATAAAACCACTCGCCGTCGGAGCCCTGGTATGTATTGCTGCCGGCATGGCCGCAGTCGTAGCGATCCCTGGGAAGCTTGCGCCCGTTAATTCCGTTGAGCATCCCGGTGCAGCCGATAAAGGTGCTGGACTGGAGCAGCGAGACGTCCACCTTTTCTCCTTTTCCTGTGCGGGAGCGGTTAAACAGAGACGCCGCAATTCCGCCCGCCAGCGCCACAGCTACACTGTGGTCACCGACTCCACCCACAGGGATCAGCGGGGGGCCGCCGGCTGGGGCCAGATCGGCCATCAAACCGGCTCTGGCGAAAAACGCGGTGTAGTCGTAGCCGGGGCGATCCTTCTCCGGGCCTTCCGAACCATATCCCAAAACAGAGGCGTGAATCAACCGGGGAAGCTTGTTCTTCAGCTGTTCATAGGCCAGCCCCATGCCCTCCAGGGCCTGGATGCGGTAGTTGGTCAAGAACACGTCCGCCGTCTCCAGTAGCTTCATGATGACAGCCTTGCCCTCCTCCGTCCTCAGATTTACGGAGACAAAGCGCTTATTCAGGTTCTGCATATCAAAGTTTGGGTTTGCGTCCTTGGTGCAGGGAGACATGGTCGTGCCGGCCTGTTTGCGCCACGCATCGCCGTTCATGGACTCCACCTTGATGACGTCAGCCCCCCACTCAGCTAATATGCGGGCGGTCATCGGCCCGGCAAGCATGGTAGACAGCTCCACCACTCGGATCCCTTCCATGGGTTTCATGACAAATATCCTCCTCAAAATTGAAACTTTTTATTTGGTCTCATGACCGACGCAACCAGTGCACAGGCCACGTATGATAAAACACAGGCGGCTCAGCGTCCTTTGAACCTGGCCGGCCGCTTCTCCAGGAACGCAGCGGTGCCCTCCTTCCGATCCTCGGTGCTGAAGGCGATGGTCTGGGCCAGCCGCTCAATCATCAAGCCGGTGTTAATATCAGTCTCATGCCCCAGATTGATGGCCATCTTTGCCATGGTAATGGCCACCGGCCCCTTGGCCATAATCTGGCGGGCCATTTTTTCCGCCTCGGCCATCAGGGACTCCCGGCTGTCTTCGGTCACCACATTGACGAGCCCAATCGCCTGGGCCTCCTCCGCGGTGATGATCTTCCCGGTGAAGATCAGCTCCTTGGCCTTCCCCAGCCCCACCAGGCGGCTCAGGCGCTGAGTACCACCGGCACCCGGAATGATGCTCAGGTTGACTTCCGGCTGTCCAAATTTAGAGCGTCTTGTGGCGATCCGAATGTCGCAGGCCATGGCCAACTCGCAGCCTCCACCAAGGGCATAGCCGTTGACGGCGCAGATGACCGGCTTATATAAATCTTCCACATCTTTTAGGGCAATGGGCGCCGTGCCCAATAACATTTTCAGGTAATCCCGGTCATGAATCTCCCGAATATCCGCACCGCTGGCCAGAGCCTTGTCCCCGGATCCGGTCACGATCACCACCTTAACCGAATCATCCTCCCGGGCACACTTGATGGCAGTACCGATGTCCCGCCACATCTCCGGCGTTAACGCGTTTCTCGCCTCCGGACGGTTTAGGGTCAGATATAAAATCCCATCTCTGTTCTCATACAGAACGTTTTCAAATTCCATTTTTTGCATACACCGACTTTCTCAGTTTGCATCCTGTTGGTATTTGGCATGGCCACGCCCCCATTCTCTTGCCTGTTGCGGGTCATGCCAAACTCTTTACATCGTTTTACAAGCATATATCATGCCAATCTCGCTTCATGTTTTCTGGCTCGGCCCCGAACAAATTTGCTTTCGTCATTTGCGCAATCATCTGTCACGCCATCTGGGGACAGCCCCCCAAATGCCCCATCTGGTTCCGCCGAACTCCCGTGCTTTTCGGTCCTGCAATTCATATAGATCAGAGCTCAATTTGAACCTCACGCATGCCTTCCTCACAAAAGCATTCATTGACTTTCTCTTTTCTCAGTGCTAACGTGATCTCATTGCAACGGCAACGGAGCCCAGGGTTCTCCCTATGGTTTCCGTTGCCGTTTTGTACAAATATCCAAATAAACCGGCGGCGAGCCTTTTCAACACAACGATATTTCCGGTCGTAATCGCCGCTCCTCCGCAGTTTCTGCCTGCACTTGTGAAAGAGTGCACGTTTTGAACTGCACAATTGTGCAATTGCACTTTATTTTTCACTTTTGCACGACCAAGGCCAACTGCCTTTTTCTCCATCTCTGGACATTATCTTCCTGCGTCTCCCTTTTCGTTCTGTTCCCTTCTCAGACATCGGGTACAAGAAAAACCTCTTGGAACATTCCGGCTTATTTTTAGACGTGTTGCTAAAATTGGCACGATTTGTGCTTGTCTATATTTAAGCGGGCAATTGACCACCTGATAATTTGCGAAGGGAGCTCTTAAAAATATGAAACAAGTGTACATCATGGGTGCTGTTCGAACGGCCATTGGCAAATACGGCGGATCCCTAAAAAGTGTCCCCGCCCATCAATTAGGCGCCCTGGTCATTAAAGAAGCGCTGAACCGCTCCGGCGTGGATGGTTCCATGGTGGATGAAGTAATTCTGGGTGAGGTACGGCAGAGTACCGAAGCCTCTAACATTGCACGCTGTGCCGCTTTAGAGGCTGGCCTCCCCGATACCGTCCCCGGTTTTACTGTAAACCGGCTGTGCGCTTCCTCCATGCAGGCGACTCTCTGCGGCTGCCAGGCGATCTGGTGCGGCCAGGCTGACGTCATTGTGGCGGGCGGCGCGGAAAATATGAGCCGTGCCCCCATTTATCTGCGCGGTACCCGCTGGGGCGGTAACAAGAATACCCTGGTGGACTCCAACATCGAGGCTGGCAGTACTGCCGCCCCAGCCTCCATCTATGGCGCAGAGCTCAGCATGACCAGGACTGCGGAAAACGTGGCCGAGCGCTTCCACATCACCCGGGAACAGCAGGATGCCTTTTCGGTAGAGAGCCAGCGCCGGGCCCTGGCCGCCATCGAGACCGGCTATTTCAAGCAAGAGATCGTCCCGGTTGAGGCGCAGGAGAAGAAACGCTCCTTTGTCTTCGACACAGACGAGTTCCCCCGCGCCGGCACCACCATGGAAGTTCTGGCTAAGCTTCGCTCCATTGTTAAGCCTGGTGGAACAGTGACCGCCGGCAACTCCTGCGGGCTGAACGACGGCGCCGCCGCCCTGGTTCTGATGTCCGAGGACAAGGTGAAGGAGACCGGTCTGAAGCCTCTTGCCCGGATCATCGATATCACCGCCGCCGCCCTGGACCCCGCCATTATGGGCTATGGTCCCTACTACTCCACCAATAAAATTCTGAAACGCACCGGCATGTCCCTGGATCAGATCGACCTGGTGGAGCTGAACGAGGCCTTCGCCTCCCAGTCTGTGGCGTGCATTCGGGATTTGGGCTTGGACCCCTCCAAGGTCAACATCAACGGCGGTGCGATCGCCCTGGGCCATCCTCTGGGCTGCACCGGTGCCCGTCTGATTGTTACCCTGCTGCATACCCTCCAGCGTACCGGCGGCCGCTACGGTCTGGCTACTTTGTGCATCGGCGGCGGCCAATCGATGGCTACCATCATTGAAAAAATGGATAAGCGGCCTTAACCGCCGTCAAGAAAAAGAAAGGTGTATTGACATGAAGATCGAGGACATTAAAACCATAGTCGTGGTAGGTGCTGGGGCCATGGGCCAGCAGATTGCCATGAACTCCGTTCTCAACGGCCGGGCACAGAATTATAAGGTCATTCTCTGCGACTCCTTCCCTGCCGCCCTGGAAAAGGCAGAAAAGTGGAGCTCTGAATATCTGGCAGGCCGTGTGGCCAAGGGTCGCATCACCCAGACCGAGTGCAGCCAGACAGCCGCCAACCTATCCTTCTCCCAGGATGTGGAGGGCTCCGCCGCCCAGGCCGACCTGGTGGTGGAAGCCATTATTGAGGATCTTGAGGTCAAGCGCGATCTGTTCCGGCGTATCAGCAAGGTGTGCAAACCGGATGCCGTTCTGAGCACCAACAGCTCCAACATTGTCAGCTCAAAGCTAGCCGACGTCACAGTGCACCCCGAGCGTCTGATGAATATTCACTACTTCAACCCCGCCCTGGTCATGCAGCTGGTTGAAATCGTCCGCGGGCCCCACACCGGCGAGGAGGCGATCCAGGCCGCCTGTGGTTTTGCCGTCAACACCGGCAAAAAGCCCATCATCATCCAGAAGGAGATTGCCGGCTTTGTGGCCAACCGCATCAACGCCGCCGTTACCCGCGAGGCCTGCTTGCTTCTGGAAAAGGGAATTGCCTCGGTGGAGGACATCGACACCGCCTGTGAAAAGGGCTTGGGCTACCCCATGGGCCCCTTCCGTCTGATGGATCTGACCGGCATTGACGTCAACTACTATGTCCGCCGGGACCGCTATGCGGAAAGCGGAGACGAGAACGACAAGCCCAGCCCTCTGGTCATTGCGAAGTACAAGAAGGGCGAGTTCGGCCGCAAGACCGGCAAGGGCTGGTACGACTACCCCAACGCGAAAAAATAAATTTCAAAAAAAGGTTATGGTGCCAACTATGAAACTTGTTTTGACTCATCCCCTGAGCCAGGCCGGCATGGACATCCTCCGTGAGAGCGGTGCCGAACTGTACATCGCAAACTCTGCTGAACCCGCCACCTATTTGGACCAGCTTCAGGACGCCGACGCCTTTATTGTGCGGGTAGGCCTGTGCACGGCCGACACCATCGACAAGTGCCCCAAGCTGAAGGTCATTTGCCGGACCGGCGTTGGATATGACAACGTGGATGTGGCTCACGCCACTTCCCTGGGCATCCCTGTGGTCTTTACTCCCGGCGCCAATAACCGCTCGGTGGCCGAGCACGCTGTAGCCTGTATGTTCGCCCTGGCAAAGAACCTGAAAGAGGCAGACGAACAGCTGCGAGAGGGCAACTGGAAGATCCGGGATGCCCGTAAGGCCTTTGAGCTTCACGGTAAGAAGGTGGGCATTATCGGCGTGGGTACCATCGGCCGTATTGTGTCCCAACTGTGCCAGGCAATCGGTATGGAGACCGCAGGCTTCAGCCACTCCCACAACCGCAAGAAGGTGGAGGACGCTGGCTGCGAGTACTACGAGGATATGGAGCAGCTTCTCCGGGACTGCGACATCATCACCATCCATACCCCCCTCACCCCTGAAACCCGGAACATGATCTCGGCAAAGCAACTGGGCATGATGAAGAAGACCGCGCTGCTCATCAATACCAGCCGCGGCTCCATTGTCAATGAACAGGATCTGGCCAACGCCTTGAATCACGACGTGATCGCCGGTGCTGCCGTAGATGTGTACAGCACTGAGACCGCAGCTGCCGACAACCCGGTCTTCACTGCAAAGAACCTCATCTGCACCCCGCACTCCGCCGCTCTGACCCGCGAGGCCACCGACCGCATGGCCGTCCAGTGTGCCAAGGGCTGCGTGGCTATCTGCCGGGGCGAACAGTGGAAGGACGTAGTAGACAAGAGCGTATACTCCAAGGACTAAACGCCTGACGGAACAGAAATTAGGAAAAGAAAGCGAGGAATTCCACATGAACCGTTCTTATGAGCTGAACACCGGTGCCAAACGACTGGAAAAAGTAGAACCCTCTTTGATCCGCACCATTTTGGACCGGGCCTCCACCCTACGCGCCAACGGAAAACCCGTGGTTCCCTTTAGTGCTGGTGAGCCTGACTTCAATACCCCCTCAGATATTAAGGAGGCTGCCATCCGGGCCATCACCAATAACCAGACCAAGTATACCTCCAACCGCGGCTACGCCCCTCTGCGCCAGGTCCTGAAGGGCTACATCCAGCGCGAGACCGGCGTGGAGTATGACCCTGAAACTGAAATTCTGGTCACCAGCAGCGCTGCGGAAGCACTGAACAACTCCATTATGGCCTTTGTGGACGAAGGCGACGAAGTCATCGTTCTCACGCCCGCCTTCGTCTCCTACAAGTGCCTGGTGAATATGTGCGGTGCTAAGTTTATTGACATCCCGTTGGATGCTGACAACGGCTTCCAGGTGGACCTTGAGGCCGTCAAGGCCGCCGTCTCCGCCAAGACAAAAATGCTCATTCTCAATAGCCCCAGCAACCCCACCGGCGCCGTATTCAGCCGCGAGAGCCTGGCGGCCATCTGTAGGCTGGCTGTAGAGCATAACTTTCTGGTTCTCTCCGACGAAATTTACAGCCGCTTGGTCTACGACGACGCTCAGTTCCACTCCATCGCCTCCTTCCCTGGGATGAAAGATCACTGCATTATTGTCAGCGGCTTTTCCAAAACCTTTGCCATGACCGGCTGGCGTCTTGGCTACATCGCCACTGAGGCGAAACTGGCCGCCCCGATTCTGCGGACCCACCAGTACTCCACCACATGCTCCCCCACCTTTATTCAGGTAGGCCTGGCCGAGACCATGGAGTCAAAGAACACGAAGCAGCAGATCAGCGAGATGATTGCTGCTTTCGCCAATCGCCGTCAGCTGATTATGAAACGTTTGGATGAGATTCCCGCTCTGTCCTATGTCAAACCCTACGGTGCTTTTTACATCATGGTAGACGTCTCCGCCCTGGGGCTGACCAGCATGGAGTTCTCCACGAAACTGCTGGAAGAGAAATATGTGGCTACCGTCCCTGCTGTTGGGCTTGGCGATAAAACCGGAAAGTATGTCCGCTTCTCCTACGCCACCTCGGAGGAAAACATTGAAGAGGGTCTGCACCGCATCAAAGAAATGGTAGAGGAAATACGAGCGTAAACCATTGTATGGTGCTTTGGGACTCGCCACCTGCTCCCCTGTCAAAATTGGGCGACGAGTTTCCGAGGTTCTCATAATGCGAAGGAGAGAAGGTTTCCGCATGGATATCAATTGTTACAATAGCCGTTTGGATGTCAACCTGGATACCATTGGCCACAATCTGGAAAAGATTCAAGCATATACCGGCGGCCTTAAGGTGCTCCCCGTAGTCAAAAGCAATGCTTACGGTCTGGGTACCGTCCCCATTGCCAACTACCTGGTTCACGAGTGCGGCGTCCGCCTGCTGGCTGCCGCCCGCATTTTTGAGGCCTGCCAGATCTTGGATTCCGGCTGTGTGGAATCGGAAATCATGATTCTCGGCCCCGTTCCCGCTTACTCCATTCCAGTGGCGGTGGAGCGCGGCATTCAAATTCCCCTCTTTTTGAAGCAGGATGCCAAACGGCTCAGCGAGGAGGCCGCCAAGCATGAGCTCCCCTATGTAAAGGCCCACCTGAAGATCGAAACGGGAATGAATCGCATCGGAGTGAAGCCGGGCCAGGAACTGGACGACTTTCTTCAGTATATAAAGGGCCTGGGCAACCTTATCATCGACGGGGTCTTTACCCACTTTGCTACAGCGGATCAGGCCAACGAAGGCGCCGGCAACGACTTTACCAGGGCGCAGTTTGCCCGGTTCCGTCAGGCGTTGGATCAGGTAAAAGACGCCGGGATCTCTCCCCGCTTTGTCCACTGCTGTAACACGGGCGCCACAACTTGGCTGAAGGACGCCTACCCCTTCTGTACGCACGTCCGGGTAGGCAGTCTATACCTTGGCTACTCCTCCGTTCAGAATGATTGGAACCCTATCGGTGTAGAGGAATCTGCCAGTTGGAAAACGTTGATTGTCAATCTGCGCACCATTCAGCCTGGTGAAAGCGTGGGCTACGGTCGTGCATTCATGCCGAAGGCTCCCGCTAAGGTGGCCACGATCGGCATTGGTTACGGCGACGGGTACGTGCGCAGCTTCGCTGTGAGCGGTGCACCGGTATTAATTCACGGGACACGGTGCAAATTTGTGGGCACGGCCATGGATCAAAGCTTTATCGACGTAACCGGCGTCGACTGCCAGATTGGCGACGAGGTAATTTTATATGGGCAGGATGGACATGGACACCAGATCTCGGGCTTGGAAATTGGCCATCTGATGGGGGAAACCCGTCTGGCCATGTTTACCCATATTACCCAACGGGTCGCACGGGTGTACCACTCAGCCAAACATCCGAACGGCATTCTGCTTCCTTAGCCTGTACCCTTGATGGGCCAAACTGGATACTGGCATGGTTTTAAGCCACGCCTTGATATACGCGTTTCCTTTTGTGGATAAGCGGCTGTCCCCCTTTGCACCCGCTCTTCCTCAGTCACGTTTCAGGGGTTCCCGCTTTCTATGAATGATATTCGGTCTTTGCCATAGCCGGAAATCATGGCTTCTTTTCCATTCCATGGCTGAATTGTGTGCTTCAGCGTAAGAGAGGTGATTGCCGCCCCAAAACACTCCCTCGTATCACCCCCAGTATCCAGAATTATAAAGGTTGAAGAGAGAACATTTAGGAGGAAAAATTATGGAAAAAACAGCCGAGAAAAAAATTTCCGTCTCCATGCTTGACTCCATCATCTTGATGGTGGTTATCATTGCGGAAATCGTTGTCTGTGTCCGTGGGGGCCTAAACCTAGCAGTCCCCCTGTTCCTCACTTGGGCGATCATGTTTGTATACTGCAAGATCCGGAAGCTTGATTGGCACGTCGTGGAGGGTTTTGCCCTTCAGGGCGTAAGAGATGGCTTTCAGTCCGTTGTCATCGTTGGCGCCGTAGGCTGCCTGATCGGCACCTGGATTCTGGGCGGCACGGTTCCCACCCTGATCTACTACGGCCTGCAGATTATTCAGCCCAGCATCTTCCTGCCCGCAACCCTTCTGCTGTGTGCCATTCTGTCCACCCTGACCGGCACCTCCTACGGCTCCGCCGCTTCCGCCGGCCTGGCCTGTATGGGGATTGGCTTGAGCATGGGCTTTCCTGCTGGGGTGATTGCCGGTGCTGTCATCTGTGGTGCCCTGTTTGGTGACAAGATGTCCCCCTTCTCCGACACCACGAACCTGGCTCCCGCTATGGCCGGCGGCTCTCTATTCGGCCATATCAAGTCCATGTGCTACAGCACCATCCCCGGTCTGATCATTACCGCCATTATCTTTTCCGTGATCGGCACTCGTTACACCACCGATAACTACGACCCCTCCACTGTGGTGGAGTACATGCAGGGTCTGTCCGATAACTTCAACATGGGCATCCTCCCCTTGATTCCCGTGATTCTGGTCATCGTCATGCTGGTGTTCAAGCTGCCCGCTCTGCCCACCATCCTGCTGGGCGCTGTGTTTGGCGGCCTTTCCGCCATGGCTGCCCAAGGTTCTACCTTCATTGCGGTGATCCAAGCGATGCACAAGGGATTTTCCATCGACTCCGGCGTGTTTTTGGTGGATAAGCTGCTCAACCGGGGCGGCATCTCCAGCATGTACGATATCATGATGATTATGATTTTTGCCATGGGCCTGGGTGGTATGCTGGACAAGATGGGTGTTCTGAACAACTTCCTCGGTCTGTTCCTGAGCAAGGTCAACTCCGTATTCTCCCTGGTTGGCAGCACGATGATCGTATCCTACCTGTCCGGTGCCATCGGCTGCACCATGTCCATGTCTCACGTGCTCACTGGCAAGTTGTTTGCCCCTGTCTATCGAGAGAAGGGCGTCTCTCCCGACGTGCTGTCCCGAACCATGGAGGACTGCGGCACCTTGGGCGGCACCCTAATGCCTTGGCATACCAATGCCGTCTACTTCTGCGGCACTTTGGGTGTGCTATACTCTGAATACATTCCCTATGTGTTCCTGTGCTACCTGGTACCCATTATCTCTCTGACCTATGCCGCCATCGGATTTGCAATCTGGTATGTGGATCCTGAGACTGGCGAACGCATCCCCAAGGAGAACGCCCCCATCTATCAGGCCCAGCTTGCCAAATCTGCTAAGGCGGTCAAATAGATTTACTTTCTTCTTTCTTCCCACCAATTCTCCCGCATCCCGTGCGGTCTTCTTCGGGCCGCACAAAAGCGCCTGGAATCTTATGATTCCGTGCGGCAGCCTGTCGAAGAGCCCGGTTTGCGCTATTGCGCAAACCGGGCTCTCAGCATATTCGAGCTTATTTGGACCTGTACGCCGTGCAAAGGAAGATTCAGTGCGCCCTTTTGTATCTGTTTACATTTTTGATGCGATGTATACTGCCGTTACATAAACGGCCTTTGTTCAGTTGACATTATTTATCTTTCAATATTCCAAATTGATCAATAATATGAGCATTTTGGAGGTTGTCTTTTTCGGCCTGGTAAGCGATTTCAGTCAATTTATTGCCATCGATCCGGAAACCAATAAACGTCTCCTCTTTCAAAGAGGCTGCCCCACCTTTTGTTGGGCCGTTGGCGGAATCAAAAAGATTCAGGTAGTCCTGTGATAAACTGCTATTCTGGTAATAATATTTCACCCCTGCAGTTCCGGGAGTAATATAGATCGTTCCTTCAGGATTAACAATGTAATCGATTGAGTTTCCGCTATAATTCTCCGTTTTTCTTGTTTCCGGCTGCGCGGTACCTCCTGAGATTGGCTTGCTACGCGCGTAGACGTGGTCATGTCCCTGTAAGACAAGGTCCACCCCCAGCTCAGAAAACAGCGGGGCGACTTTTTCCCGAGTCGCAATAACATTTGCAGTCAATGAGTGTTCAGCGGTTGAATACGGTCCCATGTGCATAACAACGATGATCCATGTTGCGCCGGCCTTCTTTGCTGCTCTTATATCTGCTTTCATCCAATCGATCTGTGCTTTCGAAAACTCTGCATACTCGCTGGAAGACTCATTCGTGTTTAGCACAACGAAATGCGCATTGCTGTAATCCACGGAATAATAAGCGCCGGTCGATGTATTGGCATTCCGGGCAGCCAAATTAAAATGGTCAATGAAACAGCTATTGCCGATATCGTGATTGCCCGGAGCCGACATAAATGTAGTATTCGAAAAAATTGACTGTGCGTTTCCGAGCAACAGGTTGTACTGAGATTCAGCCTTACTATCAATAACGTCTCCGTTGTTGATTATAAACCGAGCGTCTCCAAAAATATGTAAAGCCTCAGACATAATGCCCGAAACGACTTTTGCTCCGGCCTGATTGGCCATTTGTGTATCGGATATGTCTATGAAGGTAAACGGCTCGCTCTCAGGGGCGGTAATAAAAACAGCCAGGTTACTCCACATATTCAGCGATGTGTCTCCAACGCGGTAATAGTAAGCGGTATTGCTTTTTAATCCGGCTGCAACGGCTTTATGGACATACTCATTGGATGAATTATGCGATATGTATTCTGTGCCAGTAAATGTGGTGGCTGTGCTAAAATCGGGCGGCGAGGTCGATATTTCAACGACCTGTAAATCACTGTTCTTTGAACTCAGGTCAGTATACCACGTAAACCCTTTTGAAGACTTGGCATCGCCATAAAAAGTCACGGTTATTTTTCGTATCTCTGCTGTAGAAGCAGTGGATGATTTTTTCGGGGTGCTCTTTGGAACGGAAGATGGTTTCGAAGAAGACCTCACTGCGGATACTTCAGTTGCTAATCCTGCATCACTGCCACTCGCAGTTGTTGCTTCAGAATCAGTCGTGGAAGGAGGTCCAGCGTCTTCCAAGGGGGTATGGCTGGCAGTGGGCAAAGGCGATACGTCAGTGGCCGCATAAGTGGTGGTACTACTTGCCATAGGCTCGATCGTTGGAGTAATAGCTGCCACAAGATTGCTGCATCCGCAGGTCATTGAGAGCAGCAGCACCAAAACAATGAAAAACGCCACTGCTTTTCTGCAATTATACTTATCCATTTTTAGCCTCATTTGTATATATTGATGGACGATGTTGTCTACTTCATGAATCGGCATTATCTACACTTTAAATAGCCGTAATATTCGATGGATGGGGAACCCAACTGATTCCCCTATCCACCTATTCGTTTTACGCGTAGGTATCGATAGAACCATAGAACGAAACCGGACGGGTGATATGCTATAGCACATACTTGGGTATGGCTGAACAAGGTGGAAAGCGCGGACGTGGTACCAGCAAAACCAGTACCATGGCTGCGATATCGAAGGAAAATCTCAAAGGAAAAACAATCGGGATTTTTGCAAAAGCAAATATTCGCAAATTGCAAGTGTAAATTGCGATTTATTTTTCATTTTATTATACCATAAATACTTGATCGTATGTTAAATCTGGTTTAAAAATAATATGAACCGTTAATAAACCCGTCACGATTCCATGTAAACAATGATAAGTATAAGACTGGCTTGTAAAAAATTTTTATTGTAACCAGTATTACTTTGTGATAGATTACATTGTAACCGATATTGCAAAAATGAGGTGTATGTGTGGATCAAAATAAATGGATTGCGATCAACTACACGCTGC
>JAYFPV010000206.1:0-3283 GCA_034927465.1 Lawsonibacter sp. | reverse complement strand
TCTCCCGGTGGACCAGGCCATGAGCACCATGCTCAACAGCGTAATGTATGTAAACGGCGCGTATCACGCCGCCGGCACTCAGCGCGTGGACGGCTGCGGAGGCGCACTTCTGTCCGATGGCCACATGATTCTGGACGGCATCAGCCAGGTAGACTGATTCCATCCGTATCCGCCGCAGCGACCATATCATGCTGAAACACCCGAGTCTGCTTTTCGCAGACTCGGGTGTTTGCTCTACTTGGGGAATGATAAAACTGTGTCCATTTTTGGCAGACCGCCGGAAGCGCGGGGGGAAGGGCTGGAATTCCGTTCCAATCGCCCTCCGCTCCCCCTTCCGCGGCCGCTCTTATTCCGGCAGATCAAACTTTTCAAAGACCCACGCCGTCAGCTCATTCAAAGAAGGATGGATCACCATCGAGTTGTTAATCGGGGCATACGTCCCCAGATTGGGGCACAGAATTCTGAGATCCTCCAATTCCTGCGCGGTCAGCAGCTGCTTTGCCTTTTGACACTGATACCCCGCATTCATCAGGTATACAAACGGCTGCAGCAGAATCGCCGCCTGCGGTCCGACGATATGAACGCCAAGAATCTTTTTGTCTTCCCCAAGGATTACTTTCACAAAGCCGTTGTCTTCCCCACCAGTCCGATAGCCCATGGCTATGCCGCCCACAACCTCGGAATAGTGGTTTTCGGCCGTACGGTATGGAATTCTTTTCTTTTGTACCTCTTTTTCCGTCATTCCAAGGTGCGCAACCTGGGGGTGCGTAAAAATCGCCCAAGGGACGGCATCGTAGCGCACATCCCGTTTTTCTCCTCCGGAGAACAGATTCTGGCTCAGGATCTGTGCCTCGTAATTTGCTTTGTGCCGGAACTGGTACTTTCCATTGATATCTCCCAGCGCCCAGATATGTTCCCTTGAGGTCTCCAAATAGGAATTTGTGAGAATCCAGCCATTCTTGTCCGTTTCCACTCCCGCCCGCTCCAGCGACAGCGTGTCCGCATTCGACCTCACCCCGGAAGCCACAAAAATCTCTTCACACTCCACGACGGTACGGCTCTTGGTCTCGCTGTTTTCCGTGGTAATGTATTTTGTTCCGCCCTCTGCGCGGACGGAGACCAGCGCACTGTTTGTCAGCAGATCAATGCCGTTTTTCACAAATTGCCGGCTGACAAGCTGCGCGATTTCCGGTTCTTCCTTGTTTAATATTCCTCCGGACCGGACAATAATTGTCACTTTCGTCCCAAATGCCGAAAAAATGTGCGCAAATTCTGCGCTGATCGCCCCGCCGCCGATAATGGCAAGGCTCTCCCACGGCTTTTGGGGGAACTTTTCCCCGAAAAACGTTTCCGATGTGACATATCCGGCCTCTTCCAGACCCTCTACGGATGGGACAAAAGTTCTAGCTCCAGCCGCAATCAGAAATTTGTCTCCGGAAATCACCTCGTCCGCCTTTCCCTCACATGTAATCACCATGCTGTTTGGCCCGGTAAAAGTGCCGCTTCCCTTATACAGCACCAGGTTTTGAATCCCCATCAGTCTGTCTTCAATCGTCTGGTGAAAGTGAATCTGCTTCCACATCCTTTTAGAAATCAGCTCCCAGTCGATCTTCGGACGCTCAATCTGAATTCCGACCCGCTTCACTTCTTCCGCCTCACGGATGAAATCAGCGGGATACACCAGCATCTTTGACGGAATACAGCCCTTTGTCAGACAGGTGCCGCCAATCTTCGCCTTTTCAATTAGGGCGCAGCGAAGCCCCTTTTCCAAAGCCGCCTCCATCACCATGAGTCCTGCGCCGCTTCCGATAATGACCAGATCAAAATGTTCCAAGTGAGCGTCCTCCTTCGTCTTTTTATCCTCTTTTGTTTGTACCGGCAAAAAAGCCATTCTCCGCGCGTCGGCAATGAGGCTGACTTCTTGGTTGCCCGGTTCCTTTTCCTCTCTGGAGCGTGCGTAAAAGCCACGCATTGATTCCTGACAGCACTTCTGCTGCGCCCGGACTACCAACGAGGATGTGTTTTTCTCTTTACCTCTTTTATTTTACCGTAATCCTTGCGCACGTCAAGCTGGCAGCGCCAAATAATCCCGTTGGGCCGCTGCAAACAGACCGGCCTCAGTCTCAGCGCTCAAAACCGGCTTGTGAATGGATTCACACCATCCCGCACATTTCCTGCCATTCGCGTTTAATGGCAGCGCCCACCATCCCCCATACTTTGGGTAAGCAGCGCCGATGCGGCATGCCTTTCCACCCAATTTCATGCGGTCCGTTTTATTCCTATTTGGAATAACAGCCAAGCATATTACTATTTGTAATATGCTTGGCTGTTTTCAGAACTGAAATTGAACTTCTGTTCCCTCGCCCGGCCGGCTTTTCACCGTCACGCCGATGTCGTGTCGGTCGGCAATCTGTTTGGCGATGGCAAGTCCAAGACCCGATCCGCTTTTATTCTCTTCCGACACGACTTTGTAAAACCGGTCGAAAATATGAGGCAGCTCTTCTGCGGCAATTCCGCTACCATAATCCTTGACTGACACTATCCTGTTCTGCAGCGAAACACAGATTTCACCGCCGGAAGACGAAAATTTCACGGCATTATCCAGTATGATCAAAAGCATCTGTCTTAGTCGGCCGTAGTCTCCGGTCACCATCAAAGCTTCTGTATCGAACTCCGCCAGAAGCTTTACACCCTTCTTTCGTGCCAAATGCTCTGCACTTCGTACGGCATCCGTTACAATATCGCATAGATTCCAGTTCTGCTTGTCCATTTTGAACTCGGTATTTTGAAGCTTGGACAAATCCAAAAGGTCTTGGATGAGTCTTTGGAGATACAGACTCTCGTTGAGCATCTGCCTGTGATAATTTTTGATCTGTTCCGGTTCGGTGACCACCTCGTCGCACAGCGCCTCCAGCGACCCGCGGATCACCGTAACGGGAGTTTTCAGTTCATGAGATATATTGGATACAAAGTCACGGCGGAGCTTGTCCAGCTGATCGCTTTCCCGTTTGGCGGCCAGCAGCCGTTCACTTAACACATCAATGGCCCCGGCAAGCTCTCCAATCTCGTTGTTTTCCCGCACCCCCGTCTTGGCGGTGTAATCCCCCTCGGCAAGCAAAAGCGCGGATTTTTTCATTTGATTCAACGGCTTTGTAAAGGTATAGGCAAGAAAGATAGACAGGATCACTGCGAACAGCAGCGCAGCCAGGATACTGACGGCCAAGATGCTGACACCCTGCATGGTGACATCGTTCATCCCGTCAATAGGGGAATGAAGCAGCAC
>JAYFPV010000132.1:0-12716 GCA_034927465.1 Lawsonibacter sp. | reverse complement strand
AGCGGGGACATTTTTTAGTTTGAGTCTTATTACGCCCGGATAAACTTCACGCCGAGGCCGGAGGTAGTGCCATCATAGCCCTGGCGGATCGAGTCCTCCCAGGTGGAATAAGCCTGAGAACGCATGGCAGAGTCGGCGGTTATCTGCCAGACGGGATCTCCGGTGGCGCCGACATAATACATGATGTGCCAGCCTTTCACGGTGCTGGCGGTGTTTTGGACGATGCCGGTGTCACCGGGATTCCGGGTATCGTCGGTAGCCCAGTCGGTAAAGGTGGTCACATAGCCGGAGCCGGAGTAGACATTAGTGATCAGGCCGCCATCTGCAGCGGAACCGGTGTCGGCACTGTTGTCCCGGGCAAGCTGAGCAAAAGAATCCTCGGTAGCCGGGCCGGATTTCCACTGATTCAGAAGATCCTCTGCCTTGGTCTTGGCCGTGGCATACTGCTCGTCCGTGGGAGCATCGGCACCCTTGTCCGTGTCGGCGACCACAAGGATATGGCGGACTGTATCGGTGGGGCTGTTGTCCCGGGCACGGCCTTCAAAAACAACCACATAATAGTAATAGCTGGTAGCGCCGCCGTCGTATTCGCTTACGGTTACATCACCCGCCTGACGGGTACCATCCATAGCCCACTGGGCATAAGGAGCAGAGGAGATTGTGCTGCCAACCACAGCCTTAGAGAGTGTGGCGGCGCCGGAGAGCTGGTCAGCATACTCTTTGGCCAGATCGGAGGGATCTGCTCCGGCTTCCAGCTTGGCTTGGATTTCCTCAGCCACAGCCTTCTTTTCGGTTTTGGCCTTGTCCAGGGCGGCGGCTTTCTCATCGTCGGTCATCTCGATGGTTTTGCCATCGGCGTCGGTGGTCACGACTTCGGCGTTCAGCACCAGTTGGGAAAGCGTGTAGCTGTCCAGCGTGTCGGCGTTGTCCTGATAATAGCCCTCATAGTCGGAACTGTCGAACGTAAAGCCTTTGGTAATGAAATTCATATAGTCGCTGATCAAGATTCCCTTGGTATACAATTCCACGAAGTGGTTGTAGGTGATATAGGGGCCGTAACTGGCGCGGAGGTATGCGTCCCGGCTGGTGTAGTTGGAGCCTTGCCAAGTGGTCTCCAAATTTGCTAAAGAATTGTCCAGATATTCTTTGGCTTCGTCGGACATGGTGTAGTCTGCGGACTGAAGCTTGTCATAAATGGCAGCATACCTAGACATCGTGTCCATGGTTTGATCCATCAGGTAGTCATACCAGGTTTCACCGGTGGAGGAATCATATACCTGAGTTTTGGTCGAGGTATTATAGTCAAAGGGCATCATCCCGACGTTCTGGGAATAGTAACTCAAAATGCGCTGACGGGTGGAGTTGAAGTAGTACTGTACATCGGTGGTGCTATACTTCACCCCATTAATGGTTGCAGCGGTGGCATTGCGCTGGATCAGTCCGGTGTTCCAAATCATCAGGAACAGAGCAAGCACTACGCAAACGACACCTACCGCAATATACCGGATGGTGCTGCGACGGGCCTCCTTCTCTTCCTGCTGTCGCTTCTGCTCTCGACCTATTGGGCCCTGGGTAGTCACGTCCTGACGTGTCTTTTTTTCTTTGGATGCACTCACAGTTTGGTCAGTCCTCTCATCGTGATCGACTGGGGCCTCTGTCCGGAGGCGGACCCCGTCTGAACTTCATTGCCCGTTCCCCAAAGGGACTTGGCCGGTATCGCCGGCTCCAAATGAACACATGAATTTCGGAAAATTGCCGTATTTTAGATATTATACTAAAAACTCGCTTTGCTGGCAAGGGGTAAGAATGGAGAAAGGCTTGGTTTTACAGTTTATTCATCAATCAAAAGGCGGAAGAACCTAGGTGCTCAACCTACTGCGCCGAAAAAAAGACCGCGGCAATTTAGCCGCGGTCCAGTTCCAATGGGTTTTCTGTTCCCCGCTCTGGCCGTGTGGACCCGATTAAAACCTGCACGAATGGCAGGTGGGTCGCTTCCACAACGCTTGATTGCTTCCAACATCCAGCTGCCCTCGAAGGGGAAGCCGGGAGGCCTGCAAGCCACGCCGTGAGTTGGCATCCCGTTTCAGAGATGTGGGTTTAAAAGGACCCATCACGCACCGAGCAGGAAAACCCGGATATGCTTTCGCTCTCATTTAGTACAAGGAAGAAAAGGTTACTCGTCTTCTTCCTCAAAAATACGTTCCATAAATAAATTGTACACGGTGTCCAGTTCTTCATCAGAATCAAGGGTAGAAAAAAGTTCTTCCCCATTTTCCACAAGAACTTTCATAATGACCAGGCCGTATTCCTCGTCATCCGCATCCACATCCACCGGTTCGCCGGTTTCCTCATTTTCGGCGACGGCTGGGAACATCGCATAATACGTTACGCCCTCGTGTTCCAAGGTATCGACAAGCTCCAACTCAAACTCGTTGCCATCTTCGTCGGTGACAGAGATGAAATCGGGACCGAACTCTTCACTCATTTGGGGATCCCTCCAACCTTATTCTGAGTTTATTTTACCCCGTAGCAGGAAAAAATGCAAGAGGTACGGACTGTTAATTTTCACCTGCTGAACAGCCCGGTTCAGCTTTGTGGTGGACAAACGAAAAGAATCTGATATAATAACTGCAGGGCAGGCCGCTTGACTGCGCGGAAAGGCACGGCGGGACTGGCCCCAATCCGGGAAGATGGGTTGGCGGAACGATGGCCGATACGGCCGAACAAAAATTTTCAAGACCGTCGGAGCGCGGGAAAAAACCGCTCCCCGATTGGAGGTAACAACGTGTCAGATCAAAATCATGGAAACAACTCTCTTTACGAAAACAGTGAATACCCATCCAGGCGGCAGGCCCCCCAGCAAACCGAGCATTCGCCGCGCCCGAGGAAGAATCACAGGCGCAGCGGCGTGGCGGGCACGGTTTTGCGCGTACTGGGTACTCTGCTGCTGGTGGGCCTTTGCACCGGGGCAATTTTATGCTGCTTCGCGGCAGTGTACATTAAAACCGTAATTTTCCCCATCGCAGATTTAAGTCTGGATGATTTCCAGCTTGGGGAAAACAGCATTATGTATTATCAGGATAAGAAAACCGGTGAGTATCAGGAACTGGCTACCTTGCTGAACACCACCAGTTCCATCTGGGTAGACTATAACGAGATTCCTAAAAACCTGGTCAACGCTGCGGTGGCCATTGAGGACAAACGATTTTGGACCCACCCCGGTGTGGATTGGCGCCGGACGGGGCGGGCTGTGCTGGACATGTTCACCGGGGGCGATATTTCGGGCGGCTCCACCATTACCCAGCAGCTGATCAAGAACCTGACCGACTATAACGAAACCACGGTGAAGCGAAAAGTCATTGAAATTGTCCGCGCGCTGCGGTTTACTCAAAACAACTCGAAGGAAGACACCATCACCTGGTACCTCAATGTGATCCCACTGGGCAGCGGGTGCGAGGGAGTGGGAGCAGCTTCGTACGAGTACTTTGGCAAGCCGGTGTCCGAACTCTCTCTGGCAGAGTGCGCCAGTTTGATCTCCATCACCAACAACCCATCCAAATTCGGGCCCTATTCCATTGCCAAGGTGAAGAACAGCGAGGGAGAGGTTTTGACGGCTAAGCAGTGGAACAAGTGGCGTCAAGAAAATGTGCTTCGCGAGATGCTGGATCAAGGAATGATCTCCCAGGAGGAGTACGATTCCGCGGTGGCCGAAGACCTAACCTTTGCCCGGGCCGCAAACCAGGCGGCGCCGCAAAAAATCTACTCCTGGTATGAAGAGACAGTCATCTCCGATGTCAAAAGAGATTTGGCCAAGCAATATGACATCTCGGAAAGCCGGGCCAATCAGCTCCTTGCCAGCGGAGGGCTGCGGATTTACACTTGTGTTAACCCTGAAATTCAGAAGATGGCAGAGAATGTCTATTCCAACCGGGCGAACCTGGACTACACCTCAAGCAGCGGAGCCCCGATGCAGTCCTCGATTACGATCATTGACAATTCTACCGGCGATGTGGTGGCTATTGTAGGCCAATTTGGAGAGAAGAAGGGCAACCTGCTCAATAATTACGCCATTGATGCCCAACGTCAGCCGGGGTCTTCCATTAAGCCGCTGTCGGTTTATTCCCCTGCGCTGGAGATGGGCCTGATTACTCCGATTACCGTCGTGGATGATTATCCCTATAATGACAGCAACGGCACTGGCTGGCCTGTGAACTCGGGCTCGGCGAAGTACAAGGGGCTGACGACCATCCGCAGCGCACTGACCAACTCGGTGAATACCGTGGCGGTTCGGGTACTGGCCGACATGGTAACCCCGCAGGCCAGCTTCAATTTTGTCCAGGATAAGTATAAAATCGATCTGGAAGAAGCCGTCCAGAAAAACGGCAAGATCATGAGCGACATGGACGTAGCGCCCCTGGCCCTGGGCGGTTTGACCAAAGGCGTGTGCACCCGGGACATGGCGGAAGCTTACGCCACGTTCCCGAATAACGGCGTGTACACCTATTCCCGCACGTATACCAAAGTGGAAGACAGCAGCGGCAAAGTGATTTTGGAAAACAAGAGTGTCAAGGAACCTGTGATCAAAGACACCACGGCCTATTATATAAACTCCATGCTGACTGATGTTGTAACCAAGGGCACTGCGGCTGGTCACGGACTGAGCGGCATGACCTCGGCGGGCAAAACAGGTACGACCAGCGAGAACTACGACCGCTGGTTTGTGGGCTATACCCCCTACTATACCGCCGCTGTCTGGACGGGGTATCCCATGAATGAAAAGATGCGCACTCAGGGCAATCCGGCGCTGATTCTGTGGCAGCAAGTGATGAATGAAGTCCACAAGGGGCTGGACAATAAAAAGTTCCCCGTCCCCAATGGACTGGTGACCGTCAAGTTCAGCCTGGACAGCGGCCTGCAGGCGACCGAGTACTCCGAGATGGATCCAAGGGGCAGCCGCGTGGGTGTTGACAGCGTGTTCCAGAGTGATGTGCCAAGCGGGTTTGACACTACACACACGGCGGATAGTGTGGTCACGGTCTGTCTGGACTCCCCCGTTCTCGACGCAAACGGCGATCCCACCGGCCTGTACCACATTGCCGGCCCATATTGTCCGCAGGAAAGTTTGAAGCAGATCTGTCTGCCCAATTTCGAACGGAAACAGATCGGAACCGCTACGGCAGGGGATAATATGTATCGCAAGAGCGTGGTAGAGTCCTATGGCCTATGCACAGTTCACACTGCACCGCCTGTGGTGGTACAGCCGGAGAATCCTTTGCCGGAAGACCCGGGCGGGTCAACGGATCCAAATGACCCCAATGGCGGCAGCACTACGGAACCGGGCGGAGATACGTCCACAAATCCAGGCGGATCGGGACAAGGCTCTACAGATGGGGACTCCCCGCCCGCGCAGGATATTCAATGGTAATCGAATCAAATGACAGAAATAAAACCGGAGCTGCGGAAGTTTTCTTCTGCGGCTCCGGTTTTGCGTTTCAAGAAAGGATCTGCAATCGTGGGAAGTTGTGAAAAATGACAGATATTGAAGGGAATAAGACGGGAATTTCCATAATTCGAGCAGGAACATTTCCGTTGCAACCGGTGGAGAGGTGTGTTACAATAGACCACGGCGCAAAAACAAATGACCGTATAACGTGGACACGCAAGATGAATAGAATGGAGGAGACACCATGAACGCTCCAGCAAAGTATTTTATTGTGGAAGCGGAAGCCATGCCGGAGATATTTCGAAAGGTGGCTGAGGCCAAGCGTCTGCTGGAGACGGGGGAAGAGAACACCGTTAATAACGCGGCTCGGGCGGTGGGCATTAGCCGCAGTGCTTTTTATAAGTATAAGGATTCGGTGCGACCCTTTAATGATATGCTCCATGGACGAATTGTCACCTTCCAGATCCTGCTGAAGGATGAACCGGGCATTCTGTCCGGGGCGCTCAATGTGTTTGCGGGAACAGGGGTGAACATTTTGACCATCAACCAGAACATTCCGGTCAACGGCTGCGCGGTGGTTACCATGACGGCGGAAACCTCGGCCCTGCGCCGCTCTTTGGAGGAGGTATTGGGAGAGACCATGTCCAGTCCCGGCGTTCTGAAATGCGAAATTCTGGCTGGATAACCAGCCAATGGAAGCGCGGGAGTGGGTGTGAGAACTTCACCCTTCGCGGACATTAAGATTTTGAGGTGAAAAGGAATGGTAAACGTAGCAATTTTGGGATTTGGCACGGTAGGCTCCGGTGTGGCCGAAGTGCTGACCAAAAACGGCGAGCTCATCGACCAGCGGGTGGAGAACCTGGTTCGTCTGAAGTATATTATGGATGTACGGGATTTTCCTGACAGCCCTTATAAGGACTGTTTTGTCAAGGATTTTTCTGTAATTGAAAATGACCCGGAAGTAGACATTGTGGTGGAAACCATTGGCGGGGCCAAGATTGCCTTGGAGTTTACAACCTGAGCGCTGAAGGCAGGAAAGAGCGTGGTCACATCCAATAAGGAGTTGGTGGCAACGCACGGGTATGATCTGCTTCAACTGGCCCGTGAGCACGGCGTCAGCTATCTCTTTGAGGCTAGTGTGGGCGGCGGCATTCCCATTTTGCGCCCATTGACCTCCTG
This sequence comes from Lawsonibacter sp., assembly GCA_034927465.1. Classification (GTDB taxonomy): domain Bacteria; phylum Bacillota; class Clostridia; order Oscillospirales; family Oscillospiraceae; genus Lawsonibacter. The sequence goes on along the minus strand of JAYFPV010000132.1, from coordinate 6,094 downwards.
CCTGGCGGCCAATGAGCTGACCCAGGTCACTGGCATTCTCAACGGGACCACAAACTATATTCTGACTCGAATGATCCGCGCGGGGCTGACCTTTGAGCAGGCCCTGAAAGAGGCGCAGGACAACGGCTACGCGGAAAAGGATCCCACGGCCGACGTAGACGGGCACGATGCCTGCCGGAAAATTTGCATCCTGGCGGCTGTGGCCTTTGGCGATCATGTCTATCCGGAGCAGGTACCGACCGAGGGCATTCGAAACGTCAGCCTGGAGGATGTGGCCTATGCCGACTCACGGAGCTATAAGATCAAGCTGTTGGGACGCTGCATTCGGCAGCCAGAGGGCAAGGTTTGTGCCTTTGTGGCCCCCCATTTGGTCCAGGACGGCAATCCGCTGTCCGGCGTGGAGGACGTGTTCAACGCCATTGCGGTCACCGGAAACGCCATTGGAGATGTCATGTTTTACGGGCGGGGTGCGGGAAAGCTGCCCACAGCATCTGCTGTGGTGGCCGATGTCATTGATATTGCCAAGGATCTGAAGAAAAACCGCCATAACAGTTGGGGCCCCGGAGCGGCAGACTTGGTGGTGTCCTCCGATATTCTGACCTCTCAGTGGTATGTCAGAGCGCAGGCCTCGGTGGATCAGGCCCGGCTGGCCTGTGGGGAGATCCTGCCAATGGCCCGCAGCGGTGCGCCCACGGGAGAGGTGGCGTTCCTGACCAGACCGATGACCGAGCCGCAGGTTCGGGATCAGCTGAAGGGGATAGAGATCTGCTCTTTGTTCCGGGTTTTGGAGTAACTGAATTCGCTCCTTCCGGAAGTGGGGCATAAGATGAAGGAGAGGGAATCCTCTCCTGCATCCGAATATGATTTTACCTTTAGGGGGAAACACATAAATGTCACTCATTGTACAAAAATTCGGCGGCAGCTCTGTTGCCGACGCGGACCGCATTCGAAATGTTGCCCGCATCATCACGGAAACCTATCAAAAGGGCAACAGCGTTGTTGTGGTGCTGTCTGCCCAAGGGGATACCACCGACGACCTGATTGAAAAGGCTAAGGAGATCAACCCCCATGCCTCCAAGCGGGAGATGGATATGCTGCTGGCCACCGGTGAGCAGATTTCCATTGCCCTATGCGCCATGTGCATTGAGGGGATGGGATACCAGGTAATCTCCCTGACCGGGTGGCAGGCCGGAATGCTGACCGACTCGGCTTACAGCAGCGCCCGCATCAAGCGCATCCAGCCCGAGCGCGTCCAGAAAGAGCTGGATAAGAAGAAGATCGTACTGGTGGCCGGTTTTCAGGGCATCAACAAGTATGATGATGTTACGACCTTGGGCCGCGGCGGCTCCGATACCTCTGCCGTGGCGCTGGCTGCCGCGCTCCATGCCGATCTGTGTCAGATCTATACCGACGTAGACGGCGTGTATACGGCCGATCCCCGCTGTGTCAAGGGAGCCCGCAAGCTGGATGAGATTACATTCGATGAAATGCTGGAGCTGGCCAGCCTGGGCGCCCAGGTGCTCCACAACCGTTCGGTAGAGATGGCCAAGCGGTATAACGTCAATATGGAGGTCATTTCCAGCTTCAGCGGAAATCCCGGTACGAAAGTCAAGGAGGTTGTCAAAACCATGGAAAAAACGCATGTCAGCGGCGTAGCCAAAGACAAGAATGTAGCTCGTCTGGCTCTGGTAGGTCTGGCGGATCAGCCGGGTATCGCCTTTAAAATTTTCTCTTTTCTTGCCAAGGAAGGGATCAATGTCGATATTATTCTCCAGTCCATCGGCCGGGACGAGAGCAAGGATATCAGCTTTACGGTAGCCCGGAACGATGCCGAAGAGGCAAAGCGGGTGATGGAGGAAAATAAGGAATCCATCGGATTCCAGCGTGTGGAGCTGGACGATCACATCGCCAAAGTATCCATCGTGGGGGCAGGCATGGCCAACAACGCGGGCGTGGCCTGCAAGATGTTTGAGGCGCTGTTCTCTGCCGGTATCAATATCAGCATGATTTCCACCAGTGAGATTAAGGTGTCTGTTCTGGTGGATGAGCGGGAGGCCGATCGGGCGGTTCAGGCGGTGCATGACCGCTTCTTCGGCGAGTTTGGAAGCAACGCGTAACGGGATCCGACTACTCGAATAAAACAGGGGCTGAGATTCTGCCGAATCCAGCCCCTTTCGTTCAACTTTTTTTGTGTTGCAAAAATACTTGCAATCTGCTAAAATAAGAAAGCGTCTGGACAACAGATGAGTTTGGCAGTCCTGCCGAGACACGTTGAGTCTTGGCAGTAAGGAGATTGAGAACCCATGGAGAAAAACCAGAGAGAAGTACGCCAGCATCAAGAAGACCTCGCACTCAACCGCGCGTTGGTGTGGGTGGGAGGCGCCATCGTTCTGGAGTGCCTGTTATTATTTGTCAATCGCTATTATATTAACTACTTTGTTTCCGATATAAACATGGCCGTGGCGGTACACAGCATCCTCCGTGTTTTGCGGATTGGCGGCTTTGTAGCCGGCCTGCTGTCGTTGGTATGGTCCGGATTCCAGTTTTTCAGGGGCGCAAGGGCTGGGCTTCCAACCGTTCTGGGGTGGGTTTGTCTGGTAGTGGCGTTTTGTGCCTATGTGACACTTGCGTTTCAGAAGTCTGGTATGCAGATGCTTTTTTTGCTTGTGCCTGCGTTTGGTGGGTTGGCTCTGGTGTATTACCTCTATCAGCGGGAGCTCTTCCTGGCTGCGGCGGCTAGCGGCATGGCGGGTCTGGGGCTGTGGTTCGTTCGCTCCAGCGGGAACCGGGAGGCAGTGGCGCTTTTGGCTGGCATTGTTCTGGTGGCCGCAGCTGCTCTGTTGCTGAAGAAGAGCGGCGGCGTGGTCCCTCGGGCAAACGGAAAAGCCGCCCGGGTGTTGGAAGCCGATACAAGCTACGGTTTGGTGTTCCTCAGCTGTTTGGTTGGGGTGGCCGCTGTGGTTGCTGCCATGATTCTGGGCGCGAATATTGCCTACTATCTGATCTTTGTAATCGTGGCTTGGCTATTTGCTTTGCTGGTGTATTACACGGTAAAAATGATGTAAGAAAAAAGCTCTCTGACAATATTTTTTGATTTGCCGTAGGATACGTATGATGTACCCTACGGCATTCCATTTTGTTGGGCATTTGTCCTTGCCACCATCAGTGAAAAGGGCGAATGCCCAACAGAGCGGTAAGTGTTTCTCCAAGAAGCAAATTGTAAAAATTGTTTACTAGGAGAATGCGTCATATGTTAAGAGGAAAAGGGCGGTTCAAAATTACTGTATTGGTGTTGTTTGCAGTTTTACTATGTTTTTGCTATTTTGCTACACCTGTTCGTACTGCAATTGCCGCGCAGACGGCTAATCAGTATATACAAAGCCATTATGAGCAATACGATTTTTCCCCCGCAGAAATTCTATCTACAGGTTATCATAACTGCTACTGGTTTACTTGGGTGACTGACTATGGAGCTCAATCGATCAACAATCCGTATGCCGTGTGGGTTGAACTAAATGGCTGGTTCCCATTTATTGTGCAGAGGAGCATACTATGGGGAACACAAGGCGGGGAGTCGATTCAGATTGACCCTTAATGGGATGATAAATTGTGTGTTCTTTTTGAGATATTTGTATATAAAAACTCCACGCTTCTGATTGTCAGTCAGTTGCTTGGAGTTTTTTTATTAACGTTTAGGATGATTTTTTGTCAGAGGGGCGTTTCATATGAGATCAATTCTTCTTTGCTTTACTTGCCGAAAAAGGCCCCAGGATACCAAACAGGCTGCTGTTTCGGAGAGAAAGAAGGAGAAAAACGCCCACTGAGGGGACAGGAGAACCAACAACAGGGCGATTGGAAGCAGAAAAATGACATTTCGCAAAAGCCCAAGGAGAAGGGAATAGCGGCTGTATCCCAGAGACTGGAAGGCAGCGGAGCGGGTGATGCTAATGGCGGCGACGGGGAAGGCCAAGGCGGTCATGCGAAGGGCAGAAACCCCCATGGTCAAGGCCGCCTGTCCGGCGCGAAAGCATAGCGTCAGCAGCGGCGCGGCGCACATCCACAGCAGAACAGTACCTGTCAGCCCGGCAGACAGAGCAGCCAACAGCCCAGACCGGATCGAGGCGAATACGCGCGCTTTGTCTTTGGCACCATAGTTGTAGCTAATGATTGAGACAAGGGCATTGTTAATGCTGAAAATAGGCATAAAAACAAAAGACTGAAGTTTAAAGTACACGCCCAGTACCCATACTGCCGTTTCGGAACAGAGATTTAAAATGGAATTGAGCCCGAGGGACATCAGACTGCTCAGCGACTGCATCAGGATGGCCGGTGCGGCGATGTCCCAGATCTCCCGGATTAATTTGGGCTGGAACGAAACACCCTTGAAGGTGATGGGAAATTGAAAGCGGATACGCCGCACAAGAAAAACGCCGACAAAGCCGCCGATGATTTGCCCAATGACAGTAGCCACTGCAGCGCCCTGCACCCCCATATGAAAGCCGAAAATGAAAATCGGGTCCAGAATCATGTTGAGTAAAGCGCCGGAGCCCTGAATAATCATAAAGCCGACCGGATAACCGGCGGATTGCAGAATGCGCTCACAAGGAAATTGAATGCACATACCAAAAGAAAAACAGCAGCAAATCCGCAGATAAGCTGTGCCTTGCCAAACCACGTCTTCGGTGCCGGTACAAAAACGGAGGTAGGCTTCGCAGGCGAGCAGGCTAAACAGAAAGAACAGGAGCCAGCACAGAGCATAGAGCAAAAAGCCATGGAGAACCACCAAGTTGGCCTCCTTCGGTTTTTTGGCCCCCAAGCGCTGGGCCAGAACGGCATTAAAGCCAACCCCAACACCGACGCAGAAAGCAGCCATCAGAAGCTGAATCGGATACGCATAGGACAGGGCCAGAAAAGCGGTGTCACTGATTCGGGTGACATAGATGCTGTCTACCAAATTGTAGATAGCCTGCACCAGCATCGAAAGCATAATGGGCCAGGACATATTGACCACCAGCCTGGTAATGGGCATGGTGCCCAAAGGATTATGCTCTTCCGCCATACGTCTTGCCCCCTTTGGTTCGTCTAAGGAAAAAGTGCGGGTCCCAAAGGGACCCGCATTGATTGCAAGATTGTGGGCATCATGATGCTCAATAACAAGTTTAGTATATCAAGTGCAAATTGAAAAGTCAAGGAAACGGACTGCGATCAGAATTGTCCAAGAACTTAAAACTAGAAAAAACAGGAAGAAATCACAAGAGTATAGAAGCGACGTTCCGGGCACTGATATGTGTGGATGTTCCATCCAAAAGACAAAAAAACAATCGATTAAAGGAGAGACAAATTATGTCTAAGAGTACTATCGTTCCCAATGCACGTGAGGCTTTGAACAAGATCAAGATGGAAGCCGCCAATGAGGTGGGTGTCAACCTGAAGCAGGGCTATAACGGCGACCTGACCAGCAAGCAGGCTGGCTCTGTGGGCGGCCAGATGGTCAAGAAAATGATCCAGTCCTACGAGAACGGCATGAAGTAAGCTGCCCCTTTTTTAGGCGGTTGATTCCTGCTTTTGAGTAGGGTGGACACGGGCCGGGTTTCTGCAGGTCCCCGGAGGAGTGTTGTCAGTTGGAGACGGAAGGTTCCTTCCAGCTTTACGACAACAACCCTTCGGCCGGGCGGCAGGCACCCGGCCCGCTCCTGTCTGCGGTGAATTCCGGATTAACTCAGAGCACAGAACAAGGAAAAATTTTTCAATCGCTCTTTACAACTTCACACTAGCGTGCTAAAATGCTAAAGTGTGTCACGAAACAATGGGTGACCGGACGAAACGAATGGGAGGATACAGAACAATGAAAATGATACGAATTTTTGCCATGGCCCGTGCCATGTGCCTGGCTTTGGCCGCCTGCTCCGGCGGTGGAAATGTGTCCAGTTCGGCTTCCGCTTCCGGCAGTGCTAGCCAAAGCGGTTCCGCTGGCTCTGCCGACAGTAGCAGTCAAAGCGATTTAGCCTATGTGCAGAATAAGGGTACCCTGGTGGTTGGTATGACTGATTTTGCACCTATGGACTATAAAGAAGCGGGCAGTGACGAATGGATT
>JAYFPV010000156.1:0-7089 GCA_034927465.1 Lawsonibacter sp. | reverse complement strand
GGAAACACCGGAATAATCCGATTTACAAAAGCAGTCCGGGTGCCGTAAGGCGGCTTGACTGCGTTTTTCATTTTATGAAAATGGTATTAAATATGTTTTATTTCAATTAAATGTGTGAGTTTCCCTTGCACAAAAGGGTTTAAATTGATATAATAAAGGGGAAAATATGAGTCAGTAGAGACGGTTTATGGACTGGAGGTGCCAAATGTCGTTCCGAATTGGGGACAAGGTTGTTCATCCGATGTATGGGGCTGGTGTGCTGGAAAGTGTGGTTCAGAAAAAAATAGACGGTGTGGTGCGGGAATATTACATTATGAAGCTGCCAGATCGATCCATGGTGGTGATGATTCCAATTGAGAGCAGTGAGGAAATCGGAGTTCGCCCTGTGGTGGATGAGTACCAGGCGGACCGCGTGCTGGCTGCTATTCCGACCATTCAGGTGGAAATGACCACCAATTGGAATCACCGGTATCGCGAAAATTTGGAGCGGCTGAAAAGCGGCGATCTGCTGGAGGTGGCCACAGTGGTTAAGGGATTGACGATCCGCGACTCAAAGCGCGGCCTTTCCACAGGAGAACGGAAGATGCTTCATTCCGCTCGTCAAATTTTAATTTCTGAATTGGTTCTTTCAAAGAGTTTGAGTTATGAAGCGGTGGAAGAGAAGCTGAACACCGCCTTGGCATAAAGCAGGCGTCTGGAGTAATACAATCTGATAAAACCTGAAAAAGGAGCCCTTTGGCTCCTTTTGGCTTATCAGGTCCATTCGATGATTTTTTCTTTGTGGGGATAGGAGAAGGTTATATGGCTGGACTGCGGTTTATCTTTCAGAAAAAAAAGGCGGCTGTCACCTGTTCCGCTGTGGTGGTGGCAGCGGGTTCCGCCCGACGGATGGAGGGCGTTGAGAAGATGTTCGCTCCACTGGGCGAGCTCCCGGTTTTGGTCCACACGCTGTATGCATTTCAAGACTGTCCCGCCTTTGACGAGGTGGTAGTCGTGACCCGCGAAGATTTGCTGGTTGAGGTCAGCCAGCTGTGCAGACAGTACGGTTTGGACAAGGTCACCAAAGTGGTTGTTGGGGGAGCGGATCGAATACACTCCGTGTGGGCCGGGCTTCAGGAAGTTCAGGCGAATGTGGGGCTGATTGCCGTTCATGACGGTGCGCGCCCGCTGGTTCCGCAGACCGTGCTGGAGGAAGTTGTGGCGCGGGCCGGCGTGACAGGAGCGGCCGCCCCGGCTGTTTCGGTTACGGATACGATAAAACGAGGGGAAAACGGCTTGGCAGTGGAGACAGTGGATCGATCCGCTTTGTGGGCCGTTCAGACTCCACAGGTTTTTGAAGCCGGATTGATTCGTGCTGCGATCAAAAAGGCGTTAGACGACGGGGAAACCCTGACCGACGACTGCGCCGCAGTGGAGCGGCTTGGCATGAAGGTGTCCCTAACCACCGGAAGCCGGGAAAATATTAAAATTACAACCCCATTTGACCTCCTGCTTGGGGAAGTCATCCTCGAAGCCAGGGCGATAGGAGTCTGAACATGCGTATTGGACATGGATACGACGTACATAGGCTTGTAGAAGGTCGAAAGCTGATTTTGGGCGGCGTGGAAATCCCCTATGATAGGGGGCTTTTGGGGCACTCAGACGCCGATGTGCTAACCCACGCCGTCATGGACGCGCTGTTGGGTGCTGCCGGACTGGGGGATATTGGCCGGCACTTTCCAGATACCGATCCCGCCTACGCCGGAGCGGACAGTCTCGTTTTGCTTTCGCATGTGATGGAACTGCTGCAACAGGATGGATGGCAGATTGGCAATGTGGACGCGACCATTTTGGCCCAGCGCCCCAAACTGGTGTCTTATATTCCTCAAATAAAGGGAAATTTAGCCGCCCGTATGGGCGTGGCGCCGGAACAAGTCAATGTAAAGGCGACCACGGAAGAAGGATTGGGATTTACCGGCGCTGGCCAGGGAATCGCCGCCCACGCGGTCTGTCTGCTGAGTGCGAGACAACGTTGACCAAAAATTTGAACAGACCCACGGCTTCAGCATCCGCTGCTTGCCGTGGGTCATTTTTTGCTTCATGGGATAACACGAGCAGACGGTGACAGGAGAAAACCGTACCGCATACAATGATTCAGAGAGAACCTCTCTCTGCGGCCACACCAAATCGGGTGTGTTGGCCAAACTGTCACCCCAAGAAAGGAACCAAATCATGCTTTATTATCTCATTGTATGCCGCTCCTTGACCTATGCCCAGCGGACTGCCGCTGCATTGGAGCGGGCGGGTATCACAGCCCGCATTTTGCGCTCCCCGAAAAGCATTGCGGGGGAGGGGTGCAGCCATTCCGTTAAGATTTCCCAGCGCAGTCTGCCGGATGCACTGCGTGTGCTCCAGCGGGTAGACCTTACGCCAAAACGTATCTTTATCACCGCCGGCGATGGCAGTTATCAGGAGGTGGAGCTGTGATATATCTTGACAGCGCAGCCACCACGCTGCAAAAGCCGCCGACTGTAGCGCAGGCCTCGGCCAGGGCCATCAATCACTTGGCCAGCCCAGGAAGAGGCGGACATCGGCCGGCAATGGCTGCCGCCGAAACGGCCTTCTCCTGTCGCGAGGAGGCCGCAGCTCTGTTCCATGTTGCTTCGCCGGAGCAGGTCGTCTTTACCTTTAATGCCACACATGGGCTGAACATTGCAATCAAAACGCTGGTAAAGCCAGGATGCAAAGTTTTGATCTCCGGCTATGAACACAACGCGGTGACCAGGCCGCTGCATGCCATTCCGGATGTGGAGATACGCGTGGCCAGCGCACCGCTTTTTAACCGCGCTGCCATGACGGAGGCGTTCCGACGGGAGTTGGAGAATGGGGTGGATGCGGTAGTCTGTACCCATGTGTCCAATGTATTTGGATTTATTCTGCCCATCGAAGAAATTGCCGCATTGTGCCGAACCTTTGGAGTCCCGTTCGTCGTGGATGCTGCCCAGTCGGCGGGGTGTCTCCCGCTTGATTTCCAGGCACTGGGAGCCGACTTTGTGGCGATGCCCGGGCACAAAGGACTGTACGGCCCTCAGGGAACCGGACTGCTTCTTTGCGCCCGGGACCCGGATCCTCTTCTGGAGGGAGGGACGGGAAGCGAATCCAGCCGACAATCCATGCCTGATTTCTTGCCAGACCGGCTGGAAGCAGGCACACACAACATTGCGGGAATCGCCGGGCTGCTGGAAGGGCTGCGCTTTCTGCGCCGTCGGGATGTAGCGGCCATCGAGACTCACGAGCGGCGTCTCATTCGGATTCTGGGAGAGGGGCTGTCAGAGCTCCCCGGCATACAAGCATTTTGGGCAAAAGAAAAAGGCGCACAGGCTGGGGTCCTTTCGTTCCGATTGAATGGACAGGACTGTGAAAGGGTTGGGGAGGAGCTGGCGGATCGTGGATTTGCATTGCGGGCCGGGCTTCATTGTGCCCCCCTGGCCCATCAAACGGCCGGTACGCTGGAAAGCGGCACCGTTCGGGCCAGTGTCTCTGCGTTTAACTCAGAGCAGGAGATTTGGCTGTTTTTGAGGGCAATCCGATCTCTGCCCGCGTAATTCAACTTGAAGTGCCTTTTGAGACAGCGCTGCCGTTTCGCTGTCTCAAAAGGTACTTTTTTGCTTTGCACGGGCACAGACAGCCGTTTCCATTGGAAGAATACAAAATTCTTTTAGAAAAATTCACGAAATTTTCATTCTCCATCATCTCTTTCGTGTTGCCAATCCAGAAGTAATATCGTATAATATTATCTGTTGAATCAACCACTTCGCGGCTGATTCGCACAGCATCCTGCCGTACAATTGCATAAAACAGCCATTTTTGCGGTTTGTCGTGTTTCCGGACCCGGCTGCAATGGCATATATGCCGCCGGCTGCCGAACCAGACGGCGGCCCTTGAATCAAGCCGCCTTGTAAGCCTTGGCTTTCAAGGCTTGCGGATTTGCTCCGTACGCATTATAATAACATTGGACAACCAAAAGCCTCTTCCCGTTTTTCCTTATGGAAGAACCGAGAAGGACTGCATCATACGACATTCCAAGCCGAATCATGGCGAAAGAGGTGGTTTTTTTGTTGGAAGCGGCCCAGATTTTTTTACAAACGAATCTTCCTATGATTCGGGTTCGTTTGGCTGATATCCTGGATATTGCCATTCTCTCCACGGTAATTTACAAAATGCTGTGGATGCTGCGCAAAACCAGCTCTGGCCGGGTTTTGCGTGGGATTATGATTTTGGTTTTTGCGATGTGGCTGTCCTCGGCCATTCCCCTGACTGCTACCAGCTTTCTGCTGAGCAAGGTGGTGGAATGGGGTATTTTGGTGCTTGTCATCCTGTTTCAGCCGGAGCTGCGGCGCTTTTTGGAGCGTATGGGCAGCAGCCGTTTGGGTTTTGTATTATTTACAACGTCCAAGTCCTCTGCCATGGATTTGGAAACGGCAATTACCGAGACAACCGAAGCGTACGCCCACATGTCCAGGCAAAAAGTGGGAGCCCTGATGGTTTTTGAGCGTAAGAACCTGCTGGATGACATTATCAAAACGGGTACCGCATTGGACTGTGCCGTGTCCAGTGAACTACTGAAAAATATTTTTTGGAATAAGGCACCCTTGCACGATGGCGCCGTTATCGTTCGGAACGGCCGGATCATCGGTGCGGGGTGTATGTTGCCCATGTCTGGAAACGTGAATTTAAGCCGGGATTTGGGGATGCGTCACCGGGCTGGGATCGGAATGAGTGAGCATTCCGACGCGGTGGTGGTCATCGTCTCCGAGGAGACCGGCTCGATTTCCGCTGCTGTCAACGGAATGCTCAAGCGCCACCTGGCGCCTGAAACGCTGGATCGTCTGTTGCGCAACGAGCTGCTGAACGAAACCCAGGAGGAAAAGAAAACCGCTCAGATCCCATTGCTCAACTTGATTCTGGGCCGAAGCAAGAAGGAGAGTGATCGGCCGTGATGGAGCGTCTTCGTGAGAGCAAGTGGGTCTATGTGCTGCTGTCCATCCTGCTGGCCGTCGTATTTTGGCTTTATGTGAGAGCAGAATTGGATCCGCCCCAGGCGAGTTGGTTTTATAATGTTCCGGTGCAAATGGCAGGAGAAAGTATGCTGACACGCCAGGGCCTGACGGTGTCCGCGCTGTCTACGGAATCGGTGAGCCTGCGAGTTGAGGCCCCTGCCAGCGTATTGGATAGTCTGGCCCGCAACAGAAAGAACTTTTGGGTAACCGTGGACGTGTCAAAATGTGTGGATGGAGAAAACAGGCTAAACTATACGCCGAGTTGGCCAACTAATATCAATACGGAGAAGGTTACTACCGTGAACAGAGAGCCGGAAGGGATCATCGTAACGGTAGAAAAACTGTACACGAGCACGTTCAATGTGGAATTTCAGCTGCGTGGTAAAGTGGCGGACGGCTATCAGGCTGGGACCCCAGCCATCAGTCCCGAGACGGTGGTGGTCAGCGGATCGGTTGAGCAGGTGAGTCAGGTGGCCAAGGTGGTTGCCGTGTTAGAGAGCGAAAACCTGAACGAGCGTTTTGCCGGAGATCTGCCCTTGAAGCTGTTTAACGCAGCCGGAGAGGAACTTACGGATCTGGATGTAACATTGGATTCCAATTACGCCTATGTGGTCCTGCCGGTGGTAATTGAAAAAGAAATTCCGCTGACCGTGAATTTCATACCAGGCGGAGGTGCCACCGAAGAAGATATAACGTGGGAGATCAGTCCAAGCACTATTGTCGTCTCTGGCTCCGAAACCGACCTTCAGGATTTGACCGAACTGTCACTTGGCAGCGTGGACTTGTCCAAAGTCGTGGGGACCAATCACATTACCTTCCCCATTGCTCTGGATCCAAGTCTGGAAAATGTGAGCGGAGTTACGTCGGCCACGGTTACTGTGACCATTAATGGGCTGTCCACCCGCATGTTCGATGTGGATAACATTCAGTTGTCAAACGTGCCGGACGGATACAGCGTGACCTCGGCAACCCAGGTAAGGACCGTGGTGGTCCGAGGCAGAGAGGAAGATCTGGCAAACATTGATGTCAGCCAACTGCGCATCGTGGCGGATATGTCTGACATTACAACTGTGGGCACTTATTCGGTCCCAGTGAAGGCCTATCTGGACGCGAACAGCTCGGTAGGTGTGATCGGAGAGTATTCCATTGTGGTAAAAATCAGCAAATAGGGTTCCCAGCATCTGTTTGGAGGCAAATCAATTATGGTTCAAAATGCAGTTGTGAAAAAGATGATAAAGGAAAACGTGGTCGAAGTTTCGTTGCTGCGCCAGATGGAGTGCGGTCTGCACTGTGACGGCGCCTGCGCTGGCTGCGGCCAAAAACCAAAAGAGGAAATTCTGGCCTTGGCCAGCAATGGAATTGAGGCAAAGCCGGGTGATCTGGTGGAAGTGACTCCGGTAGGGGGCCACAATATCAGCACGTCCGTAGTGGTGTTTCTGCTTCCCTGTGTCGGTCTTGCGGCTGGGTATATTTTAGGGCAAAGCCTGCTTCATTTGAATGAAATTGCGGCCCTGGGCACCGCGGCCATAGGGTTGGCGGCTGGTTTTGTTCCGGCCTTTCTGCTCAACCGGTCCATTTCCCAGGATAAGGCCCCTGAATTCAAGATCTTAAAGATCTTGAGCTGAGGATTTCTTGTGTTTGGATATGTGCGTCCCTATCGCCAGGAGATGAAGTGCGGGGATTTTGATCTGTACGGAGCCACCTACTGCGGCCTGTGCCGTTGCCTGCGTCGGAGATACGGTCCTTTGGCTCCGATGTTTCTCAATTTTGACTTTACCTTTTTAGCGCTGCTTTTGTGGCAGCCGGAGGCGCAGTTTATGCCGTGCCGGGGCCGGTGCCATGCTAATCCTCTGGTCAAAAAGCCCATGTGTCCAGACAGTCCTGCTCTGGAGGAGGCGGCAGACGAGAGTATCATTCTGGCGTGGTGGAAGCTGCGCGATTCGGTTCAGGACAACAGTATGGTGAGAGGGTTTTCTTCCCGTCTCCTGTCTGTGCTACTATACCCATCCTACCGAAAGGCAGCTAAAGTTCGGGGCGCGTTCGACCGGGC
>JAYFPV010000073.1:0-2847 GCA_034927465.1 Lawsonibacter sp. | reverse complement strand
GGCAGCGAGCCAGAGGGCGGAGGCCAAATTTATTCGGACCTGGTAAAACGCGAGCATGTGGCCACCCAGGTGATCCCGCGGTTGGAAATTGTGCTTCTGCATGCCCGTACGCATGGAATTCAAAGGCCGTCGATTGGTCTTATTTCTCCCGAAGGGCAGCGCTTTACAAATCCATACTTTCAATCGGCCAGGGGCTGCCTTGTGATGTTGGTGCCAAGAAACGGAGATAAGGAACTCCTTGAGATATTTGGGAGTATCAGCGGTGCTCTAATTGAAGATGAAATCCTGCTTGCAGCCGTGCAGTGTGGGGATGAACCGGTGGTATACACGCGCATTGAGGCCGCCATTATGCAGCATTTAAAAGATTATTGGAACGAAACGTTCGACCTATAACAGCTCCACAGAAAGGCGGTGACGCGCCTGACGGCGCAAACCCATGACACAGATCATAACGATGGACAATATTGTCCTGAATCTGCCGAAGGAATCTCATGAGACTGCCATTCGCCGGTGCGGCGACATGCTGGTGAAATCCGGATATGTACAGCCGCGCTATACGGAGGGTATGCTTGCGCGTGACCGCGGATTTACAACGGCCATCGGAAACTATATTGCGATTCCTCACGGGGAAAAGGAATATAAATCAGACATTCTGCACACCGGCATGGTGGTCCTGACCTATCCAGACCCAATTGACTGGGAAGGAAAGCTGGTGTACCTGGTGATCGGAATTGCCGCACAGGGGGAAGAGCATCTGGATATCTTGGAACATATCGTGGATGCGCTGGAAAGCCGAGAGGATGTGCTGGCACTGGTAAACGCGGGAGATAAACACGCAATCTATAGCACATTGACAGGGGAATCGGTATGATTGTAACCGTGACGATGAATCCGGCGCTGGATAAAACGGCAGAACTGGATTACTTGAAGCCCGGCGCACTCAACCGTCTGCAAAATGTACGCACAGACGCGGGTGGCAAGGGAGTCAACGTCAGCAAAATGCTTGGGGTCTTGGGCTCTGATTCCGTTTGCACGGGGTTTGTCGGAGGAAGCTCCGGGCGGGAGTTGTGCCGCCGCCTGTATGAAACGGGAATCGCAAACCGTTTTCTTGAAGTGGACGGAACTACACGAACCAACCTGAAGGTCGTGGACGCAGACGGCAGCCTGACCGAACTCAACGAGCCTGGTATTTGTGTCACGCAGGCCGATCTGGATCGGCTGCTACAGCAGGTTGAGACGCTGTCCGGGGACCATGGGATCGTGGTGTTAAGCGGAAGCCTGCCCCAACATGCAGACGCAGATACCTATGATCGGTATACCAAAGCACTGCGGCAGCACGGTCATACCGTGATTTTGGACGCGGATGGCCCCTCCTTCAAGCAGGCTATGGCCGCTCCGCCGCATGTAATCAAGCCGAACCGATACGAGTTGCTGCAGTACTACGGACTGCCGCAGGATACGCCGGAATGTGAATTGCCTGCGCTTTGCCGCAACCTGCTGCGTCAGGGGGTGGACTTCGTCATTCTAAGTATGGGCGCTGACGGAGCCATGTTTTTCACCGAGCAGGAATGCATACGTGCGGAGGCACTGCCTGTCCGCGTGCAGTCCACAGTGGGCGCGGGAGACAGCATGGTTGGTGCAATTGCTTATGCGCTGGAAAAGGGTCTTTCTTTTGAAGAGACTGTTCGCGTGGCTATGGCCGCATCCATCGGCGCAGTGACAACACAAGGGACCAATCCCCCGTCGTTCACTCTGGTGGAGGAACTCAAACGTGGAATCAGGCTGCAGCCGGTTATTTATTCATACGAAATGAGGAAGAAGGATTCTACATGAAAACAAGGGGCGTTCGCCTGTATGGTGCCAACGATTTAAGACTGGAAGAGTTTGAACTGCCCGAAATAAAGGATGATGAGATCCTGGTTCGAATCATCAGCGACAGCATTTGCATGTCTACCTACAAACTGCTGAAACAGGGCAAAGCGCATAAGCGGTGCCCTCAAAACGTGGACACCAATCCGATTCTGATCGGGCATGAATTCGCGGGGGACATCGTCAAGGTCGGGAAAAAATGGCAAAACGAATTTAAGTCGGGTGAAAAATTCGCACAGCAGCCGGCATTAAACTATCAGGGAAAGCTGGATTCCCCCGGCTATTCCTATGAGTACTGCGGCGGAGCCGCCACCTATTGCATTATGCCCCATGAAGTGATGGAGCTGGGGTGTCTGCTCCATTATGACGGAGATGCATACTTTGACGCTTCTCTGGGGGAACCCATGAGCTGCATTATCGGCGGATATCATGTCATGTACCACACAAACAAGCAGGACTACTCCCATGCCATGGGAGTGAAAGAGGGCGGAAACGTTCTGATCCTTGGGGGATGTGGGCCGATGGGCATCGGTGCGCTGGAATATCCGCTTGTCCTTGAGAAAAAGCCAGCGAAATTGGTTGTCACCGATGTGGATGAAGGGCGCATTGCGCGCGCCCGAACGTTAATTTCCCCCGAGCTTGCGAAAGAATTCGGCATCGAACTGGTCTATGTCAACGCAAATACACCAGCGGGAAGCGTCGAGGCGCTTCGGGCCTTGACCGATGGACACGGGTACGATGACGTATTTGTGTATACCCCCATCCGTCCTCTGGCCGAACAGGGAGACCAGCTGATGGCGTTTGACGGCTGCATGAATATCTTCGCAGGTCCGACAGACCCAAAATTCAGCGCCATGATCAATCTCTATAACTGCCACTATACCAGCACCCATATCCTGGGCAGCACCGGAGGCAATACCGATGATTTGAAAGAAGCGCTCAGTCTGTTTGCGTCGAAACGGCTTCGCCCCGCCGTGA
>JAYFPV010000188.1:0-4669 GCA_034927465.1 Lawsonibacter sp. | reverse complement strand
TTGACCAGATGAGAACCCCGGCTGAAAAATCTGGCCGAAGGCCCAAACAGAAATCCATTACCTGATTAAACGCCTCACGAATTTCTGCCACGGTCAAACCGGTGTACTCCGCCAAGCCCAGAGGCCCGATGTGCGCATAGTAAAATGGACGGCACAGCAGAGGGGCAGCGATGGATCCGGACAGCACCAGCAGGGCAGTCAGAACAGAGAGTAAAATAGACAAACCTTTCTTTGTTTTCATGGACACTTCCTCACAGCATCGAAATCCGGCAGCCCAGACAGCACAATCAGCACCTGGGCAGGCAGGTAAAATAACCACATGGCAATCGTTGCAAATAAATACCAGGAATCAGGAAACAGATCTGGCTGGTTAAACACGCCCACACATAGATCACAGCACAAAAACAACATCAGTCCCGCGGAAAACAGTCGGGCCAAGAGCCCGGACAGAGTCAAGCTTTGAATGGCATTCCACGCAAAATTGGTAATGTAGAACACAGCCAGAGCATTCAACAGATTCATCCGCCCCATCTTCCACAGCATCAAATATGCCAGCAGACAGCACCCAAGGCGCATGACCCACAGAGCGCTTCCCCCGTTTTTTTGATAGATTCGGATGAGATACACCCCCTGCACCCCACAAAATAGCAGCACGCCCAGCAGATAATCCCGATTCAATAGCAGCAGAAACGTATCCGCACCCAATGTAAGCGCCAGAGCAGCAGTCACCAGCTTGTCCCCTCCCCTAATACTCCAATAGGTGGAGAACAGCAAGCACAGCACGATGGAACCATATTTGAGCAGAACGGTCTCGTCCCCTGCTCCTGCCAAATCCCGAGATAACAGCAGGAGATAAAGAATCACTTGGACGATCAGAAACGCTGCAGCGGAGAACCGGTGCATCCACTTCATACTGCTTTCCTCCCCGCGCAAAACCAGTCGTTTCACAGACATTATCATAGCACAGCCGAACCCGAGAAACAAGCGGAGAACGAAAAAGAGGACCCGGAGATTCCGGATCCTCTTTTGGATGGATTGGATCGAACAAGTTACTTGGAAACCTTCTGCTTCTTGCCTCCAAAAATGGTCTCGCATCCCTCAACGGCCAGCACAATGGCAAGTGCAAACAAAATCACAGCCAGAACCAGCTGAATCATAGGTGCGGTCGTAACACCTTCCACATTCATTTTCCCAAATTTTGCCATACCAGTTTGCAGCAGAGAAAACAGAGTGACAATCAGCATAAAGAACATGGGGGGCAAAAACATCTTGTTGTTTTTCCCAATGTTGCCCAGCCACGCGGCCACAGCCAGAAGGGCCAGCGCAGCAAGCAGCTGGTTGGCGGCGCCGAACAGGGGCCAGATGGTGGAGTAGCCGCCCATGCCCAAGCCGATGCCCAGAACCACCGTGATAATGGTTGCCACAAAGGGATTGCACAGCACGGCCTTAAACCCGGTAACTTCCTTATAGGTCTGGCCGGGCTTCAGCCAGAACTCTTGGAACATGTAGCGGGCCAAACGAGTCGCGGTATCCAGAGAGGTCAGGCAGAACACGGAGACCGTCAGCACCAGCAGCGCGGCAACCGTGGGCTGCGCATTCTCCAGTCCCGGAATGCAGGCAACCATTTTGGACAGGCCGGTGGCAAACACCGTCGTTGGTGTGCGAATGGCGCCCTCGGCAATGGGTTTTGCATAATCAGCCCAGATATAACCAACCGCACACAGAGAAATCAGCGCCAGCGCACATTCAATCAGCATGCCGCCGTAGGCAATGGGCCGTGCGTCACGCTCATGATCCAGCTGCTTTGCAGTGGTGCCGGAGCCCACCAAAGAGTGGAAGCCAGAAATGGCGCCGCAGGCAATGGTGACAAATAGGGCCGGGAACACAGAACCCAGAGAGCTGATCTGATCCGTCCAGCCGGTAAAAGCAGGGATATCCATGTTGGTGTTCTGACCCATAATGCCTGCGCCAATCACGCCAATAAAGGCAATAATCATCATTCCGTACAGCAGGAAGGAAGACAGATAGTCCCGCGGCTGAAGCAGAATCCACACAGGCGCGACCGAGGCAATCAGAATGTATACGCCGATGATCATCATCCAGGTGCTTCCGGCAAAATAGAACGGATGGAAGTTCAGACCGATAATCAGGCAGATCACAATGCCGATCACACCCACAATGGTGGCCACAGACAGGGGGGCGCCCTTCCGATAGACGAAGAAACCGAACAGAATCGCCATGACAATAAACAGTAAAGAAATCATCGCCACAGAGGCGTTGGCTGCGGACGCGGCTGTGTCCAAAACGCCCTTGTCCGTATAAGTAGCCTTAAAGGTGTTGGCCACAATAGAAGCAAACGCCGCCACCACCAGGATTAAAGTCAGGTAAGAAAATATAATAAACAACTTCTTGGCGCGGCTGCCGATATTGACAGCAATGACCTCCCCAATTGACTGACCCTTGTGACGAATGGAGGCGAACAGGGCGCCATAGTCATGGACAGCTCCAAAGAAAATACCACCGATCAAGACCCACAGAACAACAGGAACCCAGCCAAACACGGCGGCTTGGATAGGGCCGTTAATGGGGCCGGCACCTGCGATGGAAGAAAAGTGATGACCCATCAAAACAGGAGCCTTGGCAGGGACATAATCCATACCATCTTCCAGTTCATGGGCAGGGGTAATTTTGCTGTCGTCTACGCCCCACTGAACACCCAGCCACTTACTGTAAGTAAGATAGCCAATGGCCAGAATGGCGCAGCCGATTAGAAGAACCAATACTGCATTCATTGATGTTTCTCCTCTCCTAAATGTCTTGAAATAACATGCGCCGTCAGCCGCTTCAGATCCTTCTCCATGGTCTTTCCACTGCGGTTGAAGGTGATTTCTCCCGTGGACACGTCCACGGCGGCTATTCGAAACTCCATCCATCCATGGAGTGATAGCTTAAATTCTCTGCGTTTTTTCAGCGTTTTCAGCTTGGCCAGCGTCTTGCCATCGGCCTTCTCATACAGCACCACCGCCGATAGATAGGTATACATGTGCTGGGAATGCGGCTTAATTCTGGGCTCTCCGTCCTCCAGCACCCACTGAAACATGTGCTGCAAGGCGTTTGAATCCAAGGTATCCAGAGACCAGAGGTAGAGATACTCATGGCTTTCAGCCGCCCAAAGCTCTGCTTTTTTGACCAGCACATACTGACTGTCCCGCAGGTGGTAGGAACACAGCGCTTTTAACGCCGTTCCGTCCTCGACGGGTTCAATATCGTAATAGGCGGCATAGGCATGTTTCAAATACTCCTCTACCGCTTCACGCAGCTGAGACAAGGTCAGTCCTCGCTTTCTCCCCAGTCACCTGACAACGGGCAAAACAGGAAGCAGCTTGTCCAACTGATAGCTGCGTCGTGTTAGTGGAAACAGGCCCACTGTTAGGCGAAAATAAATTATGAACAAATTATTAAGGCTAAAGGTTATCATAGCAGATTATGCAGAACTTTGCAAGAAAAAATTTATATCTATACATGATAATAAAAAAATTTCTGGCGGTTTTGTTTCCCCATTTGTCAATTTTATTGCATCGCTCCGAATCGACCCGTTTTTTTCAAGAGAAGCATCTTTCAACTCCTTTTTTCCCCTTTTTTCGTTTATATTCGGCATTTCTTCTCTCATTGACACTTTGGAAAAAGTCGGCTAAAATATGTGCGATATCATTCTCCTTTTGGAGGCACCACTATGACAAAACCTGAGATCCGCAATCGCACTGCCTTTGGCCGTTGGACTCGGCTGGCCCTTCCCTCTTTGTTCTTGACTGCGGTTATTTATTACGAGGAACTGTTTTTAAAACTTTATTGCTTTCGCGTGATTTCCTTGACTGGAGCGTTGTTCACCTTGTTGTTCACACTTCCGGTAGCCCTACTGTTTGGGCTGTTGTGCGGTGGGCTTTCTCCTTGGCGGGGGCGTATTTTTCTGCCCCTTTTGACCGCCCTGACCTCTTTGTGGCTGGGTGCTCAGGCCATCTATTATCACCTATTCAAAACCTTTCTCACTCTATTTTCCCTCACCAAAATGGCCATGGTGGCCGGAGCCTTTGGCAATATGGCAACTGTGGAAGTTCTGATTAACTGGTTTCCCGTTCTGATGATGAGCATTCCAGTGGTTCTTTCCGTCCTCTTTCGGGCCAAACTTGTTCCAGATGCTCCGAACACTGCAGGCCTTCGTCTGCGGTGGGCTGCCTTGGCCGCGGCGATTCAGTTGGCCACGATGGGCATTGTCATGCTGTGCGGCGGCGGTGTGCTCTCTCTCCGATATATTTATACCCAGACCGCTACCCCGGAACTGGAGGCTCAATACTTTGGCATGCTTACTCAAACTCAGCTGGAAGTCCGCCGCGTCCTGTTCGGTATTGACCCGGACGACCCAGCTTTGCGCCAGCGCATCAAGTTCGTGCGGCCTCTCTCCAGCCGCTCTGATCCTGCCTCTTCTGAGCCGGATTCTTCTGCTTCGGAATCCTTTTCACCGTCCGACTACCATATCATGGACATTGATTTTGACGCACTTGCTCAGAAGGAGGAGGATGCGGTCCTTCTGGCCGCCGACCGCTGGTTCTCCCAGCGGGAACCAACTGCAAAAAATGAATGGACCGGATATTTCAAAGGGAAAAACCTGGTT
>JAYFPV010000150.1:0-3364 GCA_034927465.1 Lawsonibacter sp. | reverse complement strand
AGGTCGGCGGCAAAATCGGTATCGAACACTCCGTCAAAACCAAGCCGCCGCAAGGCGGCTACCATCTTGCCCTGGACATTGGTGCCGATGGGAAGGTTGAATACTTCGCCCAGCCCGGCCCGGACACTGGGCGCGGTCTGGACGATGACATGCTTGGACGGGTCGCCCAGGGCGGCCCACACCTGGCTGGTGTGATCCTTTTCGTACAAAGCTCCGGTGGGACAGGCGACAATACACTGGCCGCAGTGGATACAGGCAGACTGACTGAGCGGAACGTCAAAACTAGGCCCGATGTGGGTGGTAAAGCCGCGGCCGGAGATACCGATGGCGCACACGCCCTGGGCAAGGTTGCACACCGCCTCGCACCGGCGGCACATGATGCATTTGGAATTGTCCCGCACCATATGGCAGGCGCTGTCGTCCGGCTCACAGTGGAGTTTCTCTCCCTCAAAGGCCATCTGATTGTCCACCCCATATTCCCGGCATAGCCGCTGCAGTTCGCAGGTGCCGCTGCGGTGACAGGTCAGGCAGGTCTGGTTATGGGTGGAGAGGATCAGCTTCAGGTTGGTGCGCCGGGCCGCCTGCACCTGCTCAGTATTGGTTCGCACCTCCATTCCTTCGGCGATAGGGTAGACGCAGGAGGCAACCAGATTTTTGGATCCTTTGATCTCCACTACGCAGATGCGGCAGGCACCGATGGCATTGAGCTCTTTTAAGTAGCACAGGGTTGGAATGGCGATGCCAGCGGCGTGGGCGGCCTCCAGAATGGTGGAGCCGGCGGGGGCGCGGCAGGGGATGCCGTTGATTGTTACGTTGACCATGTCAACGGTGGTCACGTTAATGTTGTTCATATCCGTTTACCTCTCCTTAACTGCGCTGGATGGCACCGAATCGGCACTTTTCCAGACAGCTGCCGCACTTGATGCACCGATTTCCATCGATCTTATGGGGATTCTTTGCACTGCCCTTTATGGCGTTGACCGGACAGTTCTGGGCACAGATGGTGCAGCCCCTACATTTCACCGGATCAATGGAATAGGTCAGCAGAGCCTTGCATACCCCGGCGGGGCAGCGTTTGTGTTCAATGTGTTCCACATATTCGTCCCGGAAATAGCGCAGCGTGGATAGAACAGGGTTGGGCGCCGTCTGGCCAAGGCCGCACAGACTGTTGGTTTTAATGAAGGAGGCCAGTTCCTCGATGCGGTCCAGGTCCTCCATGGTGCCTCGCCCCTCGGTGATTTTGGTCAGCAGCTCAAGTAGTCGTTTGGTCCCCACGCGGCAAGGCGTGCACTTGCCACAGGACTCCTCCACGGTGAATTCCAGAAAAAATTTGGCGATGTCCACCATGCAGGTGTCCTCGTCCATCACGATGAGACCGCCTGAGCCCATCATGGTGCCGATGGCGGCCAGATTGTCATAGTCAATAGGGGTGTCAAAATGTTCGGCCGGAATACAGCCGCCGCTGGGGCCGCCAGTCTGGGCGGCTTTGAACTTTTTCCCGTTTGGGATGCCGCCGCCGATGTCTTCGATGATCTCCCGCAGGGTGGTACCCATGGGTACCTCGACAAGTCCGGTGTTGCGGATCTTGCCGCCCAGGGCAAAGACCTTGGTGCCCTTACTCTTCTCGCTACCGATGGCGGCAAACCAGTCCGCGCCGTTGAGGATGATTGGGCAGATGTTGGCGCAGGTCTCCACGTTGTTGAGAATCGTTGGTTTCTGGAATAGGCCTTTCACGGCGGGGAAGGGGGGACGGGGCCGTGGTTCGCCCCGCTTGCCCTCGATGGAGGTCATCAGGGCGGTCTCCTCGCCGCAGACAAAGGCGCCGGCGCCCAACTTGATTTCCAGATCAAAATGGAAGCCGGTGCCGAAAATGTCCTCGCCCAGCAGGCCGTATGAGCGAGCCTGCTCCAACGCGATTTGCAGGTGTTTTACCGCCACTGGGTATTCAGCGCGGACATAAATATAGCCCTGGTCGGCACCGATGGCGTAGCCAGCAATGGCCATGGCCTCAAGCACCGAGTGGGGATCGCCTTCCAGAACGCTGCGGTCCATGAAGGCGCCGGGGTCGCCCTCGTCCGCGTTGCAGCAGACATATTTCTGCACTTGCCCCCGATTTCCACTGGCAAACTTCCACTTCAGCCCCGTGGGGAAGCCAGCCCCACCACGGCCTCGCAGGCCGGAGTCCAGCACGGTCTGAATGACCTCGTCGGGGGTCATAGTGGTCAGCACTTTTTCCAGCGCGGCATAGCCGTCCCGCGCGATGTATTCGTCGATGTTCTGGGGATCAATAATACCGCAGTTGCGCAGAGCGATGCGCAGCTGCTTTTGATAGAACCCGGTTTCCTCCAGGCTTTTTGCGGTACTGGTGGCCTCGTTTTCGTCGTAGAGCAGACGAGTGAGGATGCAGCCCCGCAGCAGGTGTTCGTTGACAATTTCCGCTACGTCCTGCACACGGACGTGGCTGTATATGGTTCCTTCCGGGAAGATAACTACGTTGGGACCACTGGCACACAGACCAAGGCACTCACCGGTTATGACGCATACTTCCGTTTGCAGGCTGGACAGTTTGAGTTCAAGTTCAAAGGTTTCTTTCAGCTTATCCTGCTTGCCGGCCGCCATAGTGCAGTTTGAGCCGCCGCATACCATCACATAGCTGCGATACATATTCCATTACCTCCCGGATTGGCTTGCGCCGATGGTGAATTCTGCCAACGAATTGCCGCCCCGAATGTGCTGCTGGACCACGCGGATCGCCCGTTCCGGCGTCATTTTTACATAGGTGGTCCGGCTTTGGCCAGGCATATAGACCTCCACCACAGGCTCAAACTGGCAGATGCCCACGCAGCCGGTGGAAACCAGCCGCACATGGGCCAGCCCCAGACGAGCAATCTCTTGCTGCATAGCATCAAAAACCTGTCTGGCTCCCGCCGCAACTCCGCATGTGCCAAGACCTACCACAATGCGAACGGAATTTTCTTCTGCATTCACACTTACCTGGTGACAGATCTTCTCCAGGTCGGAGCGGCTGCGAATTTTGGGCTGCTTTTGCTGCTTCATTTCATTTCCCTCCTCACTGGTACTTGGCCAGGATGGCATCCAGTTCATCTCCGGTCAGGTTCCCATACACGTCGTCATTTACCATCATGACAGGTGCCATGCCGCAGCAGCCCAGACAGCGGCATGCATCCAGGCTGAACCGGCCATCCTCTGTGCAGCCGTCTTCTGACAGCCCCAGCTTCTCCTGCAAAAGCTGATAAATTCGGCCGCTGCCCTTGATATAACAAGCGGTACCCAGGCACATGCTGATGCGGTTGCGGCCTTTTGGTTCCAGATTGAACTGGGAATAAAAAGTGGCGACGCCGTA
>JAYFPV010000357.1:0-17698 GCA_034927465.1 Lawsonibacter sp. | reverse complement strand
TCTTTGATTTTTCCTTTGATCTGCGGGTTGCCTTCGGTTTGTTTGTATTCTTCCTTTACCTCTTGCTTAGACATTTTCAACTGACGTTCGTACTCCCACCACTAGTAGAGAAAGTCCATCCCGGCCAAAGCCAGGAACGCAAGAGCAACTTTGAACACCATGGAAAAAAGCGCATCTAACAGGTGGCGACACGCCTCGGTCAAGTCCATATAGAGGTAATTGGAGCAGACGCCCACGAAATCTTGCAGACAGGAATAAATCAGTGCCAACAAAACCAGGATCTTTAAGATCCCTTTCACCGCCTCGACCAAGCTGCGCAGAGAAAAAAGACGTTTCATTCCCTGCAGCGGGCTGATGCGATCCAGTTTTGGCTTTAAGGCATCAGGGGACACCAACAATTTTGTCTGGGCAAAGGTGGCACCAGCAGAGACAAGGACGGTAATCAGAAGTAAAGGTCCCGCAGTCTTGCAAAAAAATGACACCGATTGCTGAAAAAGCGAATGGAGGGTTTGCGGCACTTCCTGGTCGGACGTATTTCGTGCATAGGAAAAGCAAATCGAAAAGAGCGTTTGAATCGAGGAAATGATGAAAGGGAACAGAGTTTTAAGCAGGAATAAGCTTGCAAATAGCGTGGCGACTGCCACCATGTCCTTGCTGAGGAGCACATTGCCCTTTTTCCGTTCGTCACGCCGCTTCTTCGGTGTGGCTTTTTCGGTTTTGGAATCGGCGGCCAAGTGTGTTCCCCCTTTGCCACCCATATGGATGGAATCCGCTTATCCCATCAAGGACAGCGCCTGCTGGATTTCTGAAAGCATGGTGGACTCCACTCCCAGCAAAAATTCAGTGAATGGAGAGATCAACAAAAGCAGCATGCCAAGGCCGATCAGGACCTTCAGCTCCATATTGATGGCAAATACATTGATTTGAGGAATGACCTTCATTAAAATGCCCATGCCGATTTGTCCCAGCAACTGCGCGGCAAGGAGGGGTAGGCACAGCTTCACGCCAAGAATGGTGCACTCAAGAAACAGCTGGATGACACAGTTGGCGGAAGCGTTCCCCAGTGAGGCACTGCCGAAGGGGATGAGCGTGCCGGATGTCAGCATCAGGCGAAGCAGTGTGAGGTGGCCGTTTTCCGCAAAAAAGATCAGAATCATTAAGATGCGCAACAGATTTGCTGTTACCGTCATAGAAGATTGTGCGCCTGCGTCGTAGGTTTTTGCCATGCTCATGCCCATCTGGGTATCTGAGACCTCACCGGCCAACTCCGCTACATAGAAAAACAGGTTCATAATCGTCGCCACCAAAAATCCGGCCCCAAGTTCCAAAAAAAGCTTAAGCCCAAGCTCCAGCGTAGTGCCGGGTACTTCTGCCGTGCCAGGATAAAAAGACATGACTGAAATCGACAGCAGAAGAATCAAACCAGCCTTGAACAGTCCGGGCAACCCGGTTCGACCAAAAATGGGATTGAACAGAACAAAGCCGGACATACGCATGAGAATATACAAAAAGAGGGTAAAAGAACCCCAGTCTATTCCGTCTCTCAAGGCAGCATCAGTCCAAACAGCTCAAGCGTATAGTCCTGGAGCGTTTTAAGCATCCAATCCCCGCCAAGAATCAGAAATAAAATAACAACAATCAGCTTTAAAACAAAGGACACCGTTTGCTCGTGAATCTGGGTGACTGCCTGAAAAATGGCCGTTACGATGCCCACTAACATGCTCAGCAGCAGGATGGGAGCGCCCAGGCGAATGGCCACACCAATTCCATCGCGAAATACATCCGTTACCTGTGTAATATTCATATTCGTCCCTCACAAAATCAGAGCTCTACCGGAAGCCTTGCACCAAGGTGGAAAACACAAGCTCCCAGCCATTGAGCGTAATAAACAGCAGCAGTTTGAACGGGGTGGAGATCATGGAAGGAGGAAGCATGATCATGCCCATAGACATCAAGGTTGAGGAAACGATGATGTCGATGAGAAGAAACGGGATGTACAGGTAGAAGCCAATCTGGAATGCCATTTTTAATTCGCTGGTCATAAAGGATGGAACAATCACCTGCAGGGGCAGGGAAACCGCCGTATCCTGATCCGCTGGGATTTCCAGCTTGGCCATGTCACAATATAGTTTGAGAGAGGAGGCCTCCGTCTGCCGGAGCATAAATTCCTTGAGTGGGACTTGTGCGCGGTCAAAGAATTCCGTCTGGGTGATTTCCTCGTTGATGTATGGTGTATATGCCTGGGTCTGGATCTCGTCGATGACAGGCCGCATGGTAAACAGGGTCAAAAATAGGGCGATTCCAATCAGTACCATGTTCGGCGGCGTCTGCTGGGTGCCCATGGCATTGCGCAGGAATGAAAGGGTGATGATATACCGGGTAAAGGAGGTCATCATCACGATCAGGGAAGGCAGCAGAGTGAGAAGCGAGAGGAGGAAGATAACCTCCAGCGATTGAACACTGTTGCCGTTTATGTTGATCAAACCATCCACCAGACGTTCACACTCATTTCTTCTTTGCAATGCTGTCCCGCAGAATGTCAAGAAAATGCAGGGACTGGGCGGCAGAGTCGCTGCTGCATAGCCAAGGTTCGGCTTCCTCCTGCGAAAGCTCGGTCAAGACAGAGATCTCTGTGCTTGTGACCGCCAAAAGAAGGCACCTGGCGTGGAGCTTTACCAGCACCAGCTGCTCTCCGCGTCCAACGCTCAGCTGGGAAAGAACACACAGTTCTCCGGACGGCTTTTTTACAGCGGAAATTCCCAATGTGCTGCGCCCTACGACGTATTTGGTAAACAGATAAGCCAAGAGCAAGATAAGAAGGATGGAAAGGAGTACCCCGATGAGAGACCACACATCCTTCGGCATGGTTAAGGATTCCCTAGGATGGAGGTAACCGTCTTCAAAATGCGGTCTGCCTTAAAGGGCTTGACAATAAAGTCCTTGGCGCCGGATTGGATGGCATCAATGACCATTGTTTCCTGCCCCATGGCCGAACACATCACCACATTGGCGGAGCCGTTCTTTTTGCGGATGGCCTTCAGCGCCTCCAGTCCGTCCATATTGGGCATGGTGATGTCCATAATCACCAGATCCGGCTGCAGTTCCCCGAATTTCTCCACCGCATCCGCACCATCGACCGCCTCGTAAAGGTCGGTGTATCCGTTTTTGTTCAGCGTGTCCCAAATGACTTTCCGCATAAAAGCAGCGTCGTCGACTAGTAGAATCTTTTTTGACATAATGGATTATCCTCTTTTCTGTTTGTAAATAAATCAACCAAGCAGGTGGACCTAGGAAATATCTTCGATGTCAGGTTTTCGCAGAATCTCGCTGATTCGAATGCCAAAATTATCATCGATTACAACTACATCTCCGCGGGCAATGCATTTTCCGTTGACATACAGGTCAACCTGATCTCCGGCCAGCTTGTCCAGCAGGACAAGAGAGCCTTTGGAAAAAGAGAGAATATCCTGTACTTTCTTGCGGGTCCGACCAATTTCCACCGAAATTTCCAGCGGCACATTCATGATCAACTCTAAGTTCTGGCTTTGTTCCTGCTTTAAGGGCTCTCCGCGGTCCAGTTTTGGCATGGCTACCGGCTGTGTGGGGATGACCTTCGGCTCCGGTGGCGGAGAGGGCGGAACATAACCCGTCCATCCCGGCGGCGGCATGTAATATCCATAAGGCATGGTCATGGACGCATCCGGTGCGGGATAAGGCGGATAATACAAAGGTGGTATGCCGCCCGGGGGAGTGGGAGCAGGGCCAGCAGGCTGAGGTGGGGCAGGCTGAGGGGCGGTAGGAGGCGGAGCAGAGGGCTGCGCCGGAGCGGGCTGCTGTGCCGCTGATTCGGGCGTAGCCTCCTGGAGGCCCGGGTCGGCGGAGGCCTGTTCGGGTTCGGCCACGATACTGGCCAACAGCGCTTCAATTTGTTCTTGGGAGAGCTTGTTCCCTCCTGGAGAAGCGGGCTCTGGCGTGTCTGCAGCGGGCGCAGCGACTTCGGCAGGATCATCCAGATCAAAACCGGAAACCAGTTCTCTTGCCAAATCCACCGACATCACGTTAATAAATTCGCTTTGCAGAGTTTTTTCAATGCTCAGCGCAAAATGCACGACAACAATGGGACCGGAGGCTACCGGCAGATGTTCTCGCTTCAAGGCATCCAGATCGGACACATCAAAAGATTGCGGCGTAGAAATGTTGACCATGCGCCCTAAGAAATCAGACAATGCGGTGGAGGCAGCGCCCATCATTTGGTTCATGACTTCGCAAACCGCGCTCAGGGTCAGATCGTTCAGCTCAAACTCCTCATCGGGAGTCTCTGTTCCCATCAGACTGTCGACGATTACCTTTACGTCGCTCAGTTTCAGCAGCATGATGTTGCTGCCTTCCAACCCGGACACGTATTTAATCTCAACCCCAATTGCCGGGTCCAATCCCCCCAATGTGAAGTCATCTACATCCACAATGGTCACGGTTGGTGTTGTGATGTCAACCCGGTGGTCCAGCATATTGGACACCGCCGTGGCTGAGGAGCCCAAGCTGATGTTCATAATTTCCCCGATGGCATCGATTTCCATTGCATTAAAGATTTTAGCATCCATGATTCTGACCGCCTCCCTCTACTTGGCCGTGGTAGACCTCTTTGATTTTGACAGCCAGATTTTTTTCATGGACGCCCAATAGTCCATCGAACCAGCGCTGACTTCCAATTCTCAAATTGACCAAAGAATTTTTCTTTAGGTTCAAATCGATCACATCTCCGATGTTCAGATTGTAAATATCGCTGAGCTGTACCACCGTGCGGCCCAACTCTGCCACAATCTCCAAATTTGAACCGCGCAGATGATCAAAAATCTGTTCCGAGTCTTCCTCATGAGAGGCGCGTTTCCCTGAGCTTTCCAGGCTGATTGCCCCGAAAATATTGCTCAGCATCATACCCGGCAGACAAACGCTTATCCGTCCTTTGCAATTGGAAAATTTGATGTTCAGATCGATCAAAACCACGGTTTCATCCAGCCCGATCAGTTGGACAAGCGTGGGGTTTGTCTCGACCCGCCCAAATGAAAAATTGAGTTGGATGTAATTCTCCCAGCTTCCACCCATCACAGAGATGAAGTCCCGCATGAGATTCTCATAAAGGTGCAGATCCAGGTCTGTGTAAATGTAGTCTGAAGGCAGATCCCCATCCATGTCGCCTTTGCCTCCCATCATACGGTCCATCATGCTGACCATAATCGTGGGTGCTGCGTAAAACAAGATAGGTGTTTCATCACTTTTGCCATTCCAATTCAGATGTGCCAATGTCAGCACGGCGCCTTCGGTAAGTGCATTGGAAAATTCGTAATACCGCTGTTCCTCGACGGATTCCACCTCCACCTCGCACGTGGTATGCAGAATCCCGTTGATCCTGGTGTTGATAATTCTGGAATAGTTGTCAAAAATGCCATTCAGCATTTTGATCCGGTCTTTTGTGAATTTTCTTGGGCTGTAAAAATCATATTTGCGGTATTTACGATCCAATGCATCTTCCTTTGGCGATGACAAGTCCGCGCCCTCGCTGAACGCGTTAAGCAACGCATCAATTTGGCTTTGTGATAGTACTTCCGCCATCGCCTGATTGTTCTCCTTATCCGTTGTGATTTTTTGGGGTTATTGGGTTTAATTGCCGGCGCTTCCGGCATCCGGAGCAACAGAGTCTCCGCTTCGCAGACTGTAATATTGCTCCACGCTGTCACCCAGTTGGTTTAAAACATCAAAGCCGGTAATCACAATCTCAACCCGCCGATTGTGGCTGCGGCTTTCCGGCGTATCATTGGAATCGACAGGCCGATGCTGTCCGTATCCGACGCTTACCAATCTGGCCGGATCAAGGGTGCTGTGTTCCTGGATGTACACAGTGGCTATCGTTGCACGGTTGGAGGAGAGAAAGCGATCCACCGTGGGGTCGTTCGGTTCGGCGGGGCTGGCTTGGGCAGTATGACCCATAATTCGGACTTCGTCGATATATGGCTTCGCCTCGCTCAAAATATCGGAGATATCGGACAAAACACGCTGACCGTCCGGTTTCAGGTCGTATCGGTCCCCATCAAAAAAGACTGCTTCGTTGAAGGAGATAAACACATAACCGTCACCCTTTGTCACTTCAATGTTCTTTGCAGCCTGACTTTCGGCAGCATAAGTTTTCAGTGCTTGATAAAGCTTTTCAATGGCAGCATCGATTTCCTGTTGCATCTGCTGGGCGTCTTCTGCATTCATACCGTCGATGGGGTCCGCATACGGGCCCTGATTTCCTGAGGTTTCGGTCACATTTGCAACGGCATCCGGATTAAAACTGCGCACCAGCGCCTTCCACTTATTTTCGTCCACGCTTGACATCGAGTACAGCAACACAAAAAAGCACAAAAGCAAGGTAACCATGTCACCGTAGGTGTCCATCCAATTGGCCCCGCCGCCGCCGCTTTTTTTTCGTTTCATTTGCAAACCGTCCCCCGCTTCCTGCCGTGTTAAGCTTTCTTTTTCTGCTTTTTGCCCTTGGCCTCTTTCGGACTCGCGTCACCGGCGATGTTCGATTCGCGCTGCTTCTGCGAGACAAAGGTCAGAAGCCGTTCCCGCAAGAATTTCGGGTTGTCACCGCCCAGAATACAGATGATGCCCTCTACAATGACCAATTTGCACAGGACTTCTTCCTCGTCCCGGGTACGCAGATTGCTGGCAATGGGGGTGAAAATCATGTGGGCCAGGATACAGCCGTATAACGTGGTAATCAGCGCCGTTCCCATGTCCGTGCCGATGCTGGAGCTGCCCCCGGCGTCCATGCTCATGTTTTTCAGCATGTTAATTAAGCCTACCAAAGTGCCGATCATACCGAACGCCGGAGCGACTGCAGAACCACGGTCATACATGGCGGCGGCGGCTTCATGCCGCGCCGACATGCAGTCAATGTCGTTTTGCAGGATGCTGCGGACTTGATCGGCGTCGGTGCCGTCCACGATCAGCATGATCGCCTGCTGAAAGAACGGATTCTTTTGCTGCTTGGCAATTTCCTCCAGTGACAACAGTCCGCTTTTTCGTGCGGTTTGCGCCATGGCGACCAACTGTTCAATATAGTAGGAAGGGTCGTTTTGTTTGGTATTAAACAGAATTTTGAAATGCTTCGGCAGCGACTTGACCGTTTTGGCCGGGAAACTGGCCACAACCACCATCATTGTGCAGCCGACCACAATCATGATGCTGGCAGGATCGAAGAAATTCCCCAGTTTTGTAGGGTCATATGGCGGGAAACCGCCCATCATGCCGAGAAGCATGATTATAATGCTGGCAACCACACCAATTAAGTAAGTAATGTTCATCCTTTTTTCTGCCTCACTTGCATCGGATTGCGGCTTACTTCCGCCGAGCGTCTGTAATAGTCAACTGCCGGTGTATATCCATCACCTTGGCCGTATAATCAATGATTTTCTGAAGAATTTCTTCCGCAGACTCACGCACAAGATAGGAGTCGTGATTCATCATCACGATTTTGGATTCGGGGATGCACTCGATGCACTCAATCTGACTGTGATTGACCAAGAATGTTTCCTTATTCATTTTTGTCAAGACGATCATACGCTTTGCCTCCTCTAGGACTATAACACGGGCGGGAAGGGTGGACTTCCCGCTCGTGTTATGGATTATGTCTGATTGCTTAGCGTTTCATATTGACTAACTCTTCCAGCATGGAATCGGTCACGGTGATGATCCGGGTGTTGGCCTGATAGCCGCGCTGCACGGTGATCATCGATGTAATTTCAGAGGCCAGATCAGTTCCGGAAGACTCCAGTCCCCCGGTAACCAGGGCGGTCTTGCCGCTGCTCAGAATGGTGAGTGCCTTGTCCCCCGCACCGGTTTTAACCGCGCCGCCCAGAGAGGTGACGTGGAGCGTACCGGCGCCGTCCAGCGCCTGATAGTAGTGGCCATCCACATGAGTAACGCCATTGGGGTTGTCCACTTTGCCAATGGCAAGATATCCCACGACCACTGGAGTGCCAGCAGAGGTGATACCGCTGACCCGGCCCGTTGTCTCGTCGATACTGACGCTGTCCAGAACCACGCGTCCTTTGACGTTTTCGGTGGCATCCGCAACGGTGCCGGATCCTTCCTCTCCTTCGACCTTGGGGTACACGGGTTCGCCCACGCCGGTCATGACTCCGCCTTCCTCAGTGCCGGTGGAGGCCATGGGAAGACGAATCGCGGTGAGAGTGGGCGATACCGCTGGATTTGCGTCACCATCCTTCTGGGCGGTCAAGAATCCGTAAACAACCTGGCCCTGGCCGTCGGTCAGATAGCCCTGAGGATCAAAGCCCAGATTTCCAAGGCGGGTCAGATACAGAGATTCGGGGGTGGAAGCATCCTTGTCCCCAACCATAAGGAAACCATCGCCGTCAATCATGCAGTCCAGAGCTTGTCCGGTGGGGGAGTAGTTCTTGGTGCTCATGTCCAGGTCGATGGTACCGATCGAACAGCCATAGCCGATCTGAGCCGGATTTTTTCCGCCCACCTGAGTTGTTCCATCCGAACCGCCTCGCACCGAGGTATAAAGAGATTCCAGGAAGGTAAAGCGCGACGACTTATAGCCGAGCGTATTTACATTTGCGATGTTGTTTCCGATGACGTTGAGTGCGCTCATATGCGCTTTTAAGCCAGATACGGCTGCGTACATTGCACCGGTCATAACCGAATCATCTCTCCTTTCGGAGACGTGCCGCCGGAGAAGGTCAATCGGACCTGTCTCCATAGCATCCTGAATAGGACCTGCTATCTGTGGATCACAGGAGCACGGCGCCGTCTATATTCGTAAAAATATTTTCTTTCATCTCATCCTGAGACATGGTCGTGATGACCCTTCCGTAGGGGACGTTGATAATAAATGCCTGAGTGGCATCAAAAGCCAAAATATTGGTGGCTCCTTTTTCCTGGGCCTTTTCCACCGAGTCTGTCAGCTTGTCAATCAGGGTGTCGGTCAGTTCAATCCCCCGCTCTTCCGCACGGGCAATGGCGTGTTTGGAAAATTGAATGGGCTGTGTTCCCTGATCCAGCTTTTGCTGAAGGATGGCTCCAAACGCGCCCTTCTGTGATTCTGATTTTGTGAGTTGTGAGGGATTGGAAAAGCCGGGACG
The DNA here is from genome assembly GCA_034927465.1 of Lawsonibacter sp. GTDB lineage: Bacteria > Bacillota > Clostridia > Oscillospirales > Oscillospiraceae > Lawsonibacter. The sequence continues at coordinate 8,543 of JAYFPV010000357.1, read as the reverse complement.
TTGGATGGATGATATGCCTTTGATCACAGATGCTCAGCCTCCTTCCGCACCACTACGCTCCGGTTTGGTTGGTGGTATCTTCGCTGGACGCAGTGCTCTGAGTGGTAGCCGGAAGTTTGCCAATGGCCATGATGTCGCTGAGATAATAGCTGTTGTCTCCGATAAAAATGACTTGCTGCCCTTTTAAGGTTCCGGTTCCGGTTACGGTGCCAACATGCTCCTGCAGATCTTTCCCAACGTACTGACCAATCGTAACTTCTTTTCCCACCAAAGAGGCCGCATACGTAAGGGTTGTGGAATCATTGATCAGTGTGCTGATATTCGTGACGGCCTGTACCACCGACATCTGGACCATTTGATTCATCATATCACTGGTAGACGCAGCATTATCAATGTCCTGATTCTGAAACATAGCGACTATGAGAGACAGAAAGTCCGTCATATCCAAGGCGCTGCCGGCTTTTTTGTTGGTGGTGTTTTTGGAGTCTTTGACTGAGTAATCGGTTCCTAACACAGGGGATAAATCGGATAGATAGCTCATACTGTTCACTTCCGTTCTATCTTCCATCAGACTGCAACGGGCTCTAATTCTGTCAGTCCGAGCCGAAGCTGCTGGAGGAAGTCTTGTGAAAAATTCTGCTTTTGAGGTTGCTGGCGCTGTTGCTGCCGGCTGTGGTCTCCGCTGCCATCGGGGTTTAGAAATTGCTGGATGTCTGTCTGTGAAGTTTGCTGCTGTACCTCGACCCGAACGGGGCTTTGTGTATTGGCGGCCAGCAGGTTTTGCAGGCTGGAACTGTGACGCACCAACAGGGACATGGCTTCTGCTGTCGTTGGCTTCAGAATTACGCTGAGACTGCCGTCGTCTGTGCGGGTGATTTCCACGGACAGGTCACCAAGACTTTGGGGCGATAAATGAACCTCAAGTTTGGATGTGCCTTGGGCAAGCGCCTGGGTCAAGCGGTTGGACAGCTGACCTGCCGCGTCCGAGGATGGGAGATCCACCGGCCGAGGGTCGGAGAGACCGACCGGAATCGGGACAGCGTCTGCGAGGGGGAAAAGGGGAGCTTGCACTTGTGCAGCGGCAGAGGGCAGGGCGTCCTCCGACTGCTTCTGGGTGCCGGAGCCCAGTTGACCGTCTCCACTTTGTTGTGTGGTAGCCTGGGCTTGTAAGTCTGCCGATTGGGGCGGCGCGGGAGAAAAAAATGGGGCGGTGGCTGACGCCGCAGCTGGCGTGGGAGTTTGTACCTGGGGGGTTTCTGCAGACTGTCCCAAACCAAGTTCAGAAACAGCGGCGGTAGTTGCAGCGCCAAGCGATTCCGGCTGAATGACATTGGGCGTTTGGATTTGTGTGCCCGACAGCGTCGGCGCTCCATCCACAGGAACCAGTTGAATCCCGGTTTGGTCTGGGAAAAACAGAAGCATCGGCTGAACCACCGTCAAAGAAGCTGCAAGCGCATACTGCACGTCTGGGATGGTATCATCCGCGGTATCGTCTCCCGGATTGTTCCGCGCACCAGGCGGTGCTTTTGCACCCTTGTACTTCTGCTGAACCAAAGTGGAAAATTCGGATGGCTCCTGTGCGTTGGAACGTTTCCCGGGCTGGGAAGCGGTGGCCTGAGTGGTCGAACTGGGCATGATTTGGTCTGCAGTCAGGTTGATTGCATTCATTATCTTCACCTCCTTTCACGCAGGATGCAAAACACCGGAATTTCAGGTGCTGCTCATAACACGTCTGGCGGCCGTCAAGTCGTCAAGGAACGCCTCCTCCGCCTTCCGTACCGAATCCGAATATCTTTTTTGATTTTTTTCTTTCAGCCGTTCCAAAGAAAAGGTTCCTTTTCTTCCCTCCAAAATCTGAAGCCGCTTGGCTTCCGCCATCTGCTGAAGGGTTTTCAGCTGCTGTGTTTCCTGCCGAAGCTGCTGCTCCAGAACCTGAATACAGCCCTGGCATTCCAGTGCCTCCATGGCAGTCAGTCCCTTGGACTTTTTTTGGGTGTAAGCAGATTCAAAGTCCGCCAACCGTTCTGCGGCCGTGTCGCGCACGCGGGTCTGGCGCTCAACCCGTTCCAGCAAGGACCCGTGCTCGGTCAGCAGCAAATCAAGTGCTTGCTGCTTATAGTTTAAAACGGTCTCTAAATGGAACTGAAATGCCTTCATCTTTATCATTCCTGTCCTGTTACTGGAGTATCATTTTCAACTGGTCCATGCTTTGTTCATAGGAGAACGCTTCGTCCACGCCCTGAGCTAAGAATTGGCGGATGGCGTCAATCTTGGATAAAGCATAGTCCAATTTTGGATTGTTTCCTGCTTTATAGGCACCGATGGAAATCAGGTCGGCATTCTTTTCATAGGTACTGAGCACATCCCGAAGACGGGAAGCCAGTTGCCTGTGATCTAGGGAAACCAGTTCCACCATAAGACGTGAGATGCTGGCACCAATGTCAATGGCCGGATAGTGGTTGGCTGCCGCCAAACTTCGGGAGAGAACAATGTGTCCGTCCAGAATGCCGCGTACGGTGTCTGAAATGGGCTCATTGGTGTCGTCGCCCTCTACCAGAACGGTATAAATGCCTGTAATCGAGCCTTTGTTGAAGTTTCCGCTGCGCTCCAGCAGTTTGGGTAGCTCCGCATAAATAGAAGGGGTATATCCTCTGGCCACCGGCGGCTCGCCGATCGCCAGCCCAATTTCACGCTGAGCCATGGCAAACCGGGTCAGGGAATCCATCATCAGTAAGACATCATATCCCTGATCCCGAAAATATTCGGCAATCCCCGTGGCGACCGACGGGCACTTCATGCGGAGCATGGCCGGCTGGTCGGAGGTTGCAACCACCAGAATGGATCGCTTCATGCCAGCCTCACCCAGATCCTTTTGCACAAACTCCAACACTTCGCGGCCTCGTTCTCCCACCAGCGCAATCACATTAATATCCGCCGTGACGTTTTTCGCGATCATACCCAAAAGTGTGCTCTTGCCCACGCCAGATCCGGAAAAGATTCCCATACGCTGGCCCTTGCCGATGGTTAGCAGACTGTCAATTGCCTTGATGCCGAACTGCATGCGTTCCCGGATGGGAGGGCGGGACAGCGGATTGATGGAATTGGCACCGATGGAATAGGAGATGCCGCGCTCGAGAGGGCCCAAGTCATCAATTGGTTGCCCAAGCGCGTTGATAATGCGGCCCTTTAAAAAGGAGCCGACATTCAGCTGCAGCCGCTGCCCTGTGTTGCGGACAAAGTTGCCGGCTGAAATTCCCGTCATTTCAGAATAAGGCATCAAGAGAATGCGGTTATTTCGAAAACCGACAACCTCCGCCAGAACCTGCCCCCCGGATTTTCCGTTGTAAATGCGGCAGATATCTCCGACGGCAGCCTTGACGCCGGACGCTTCAATGAACATGCCCACAATATTTTCAATTTTTCCAGTGTGGCCAATGGTCTCTGCCTGTTGGATCTGTTTGATGGTATCTCTAAACATTGCTTTGTCTACCCGTCATCCCTGTCTGTTCCCGTATTGGACAGGAGCTCTTTCATGGTTGAAAGCTGTGTGGATACGCTGGCGTCAATGATTTCATCCGGAAGTTCGATGATGCAGGTGCCAGATTCGTCATCGGCCATCGGAATAATGCGAACCCGTTCCGACAGATGGCTGAGGGCCGCAGTCAGCTCTGGCATTGTGTAGGTGAGACTTTTCAGATCGCAGCCGGCCAGATAGATGTACGCCCACTCGCAGCGCTTGTGCTTTTCGGTCGCGGATTCAATCATACGCAACAAAATATCTCCGCTGCTTTTCAGGCTGATCCGAATGACCTTTTCCGCGATGGCTAAGGATAAATCTTTTAATTCTTCTTTTGCCTGTTCCAGTACTTGGTCGCGGGTGTGCGCCGCCGTCTCCAGAAATTCTTTGATTTCGTTCTCCAGAGCCGAGGCCTGTTGTTCCAACTGCTGCTTTGCCCTGGCCTGTGCGTCGGCCATCCCCTCGGTGAATCCAAGCTGATAGCCCTTCGCCTGCGCGTCTTTCCGTAGGACATTCAGCTCGGCGTCAACGGATTGTCTGGCTGCGTCCCGAATCTCGTCGGCCTGTTGATGGGCTGAGGCCAGGATTGCTTCGGCCTGGATCTTTGCATAGTCGATCGGTGCTGTGGGGTCGGCTTGGTCCGGTTGAATGAGAGAATCCATCCGCTGATGAGATGGCCGGGGGGACAGGGGTTCCTCAACCAGCAGATCAGCGGCATTCGGAAATACAAATTCACTTGTGGCAGGATTGAGAAAATGCTTTCGGATATTAGGCAATGATATCGTCCTTTCCACCCTTCAGGATAATGATCTCATTTCGTTCCTCAAGATCCCGGATGATGTTGACAATTCGCTGCTGGGCATCCTCCACATCTTTCATGCGAACATTGGTGGTAATCTCCAGATCGTCCCGAATGCTTTCTGCCATGCGGCTGGACATATTGGAGAACAGCTTGTTTGCAACCTCGGAATTTGCCGCCTTGAGGGACAACACCAGGTCCCTGGGATCGCAGTCGCGGATAAACCGCTGAACCGACCGGTCGTCCAGCGAGATGATATCTTCAAAGACAAACATGCGTTTGCGAATCTCATCCGCCAGATCTGAGTCATAGAAAGACAGACCATCAAAAATGCTCTTTTCGCTGGAGCGGTCCAGATTATTCATAATGCCGGCGACAAAATCAATGCCGCCGACCTTGATATTGTTGCTGCTGAAAATATTGGCAAACCGCTGACTCATCTCGCCCTCGATGATCTTGACGGCGGTGGGAGAGGCGCTGTCCATCAGGGCGATGCTTTCCACCACTTTTAACTGGCGTTTCCCCTCGAGCTGCTCAATGACTGCGGCAGCCTTGTTCGGGTCAACATAAGACAAGACCAGCGCGATGGTCTGGGGCCGCTCGTGCTGGAGTGCGGAAAACAGGTCCTTTTCGCTGGCTTTGTTAATGAAAGCAAACTCTCTGTTTTTCAGAGACTTGGCAACCTTATCCAGCAATGTATTTGCGGCTTGAGCGCCAAAGGCTTTCTCCAAAACGCTCCTGGCATACTCCAGCCCGCCTTCTGTGACAGCCTTGTTGGTCATACACATCTGGTAATATTCGGTTAAGACGTCTTCTGTGATATCAGCATCCAAGAAACCAAGTTTAGCAACCTCTAGGGTGACCTGCTCGATCTCCTCAGAATCCATATGCTGATACAGAAGGGATGCCTTTTCTGCGCCTAACGCTATGATGACGGCGGCCGCTTTTTCGGCATTCGACAGTTCTTTTTTTGGCTTTTTTGCGGCAGGGGATGGCTCAGCAGCCGGAGCTGCGGCCGCGTCCGTCTGCTTCTCCGCTTTTGATTTCCGTTCAGCCATGGGTTTCTTCGCCTCCTTTCAGCCAGGATTTGACCATCTGGGCGGCGATTTCAGGGTTTTCTTCCGCAAACTCCCGGACATCTTTACGCAGTTCCATGCTGTGCTCCGTATGGAGGTCCATAATATTGGCGCCTCGCACAGCGGGTTCCGGTTGGGATACGATCTGCGGAGGCTGGATTGGGCTGCGCCGTTTTTTGATCCGTCTGCGCAGCAAAAGAATGACCAGCATCAGAATCAGGAAAAGAGCCAGACCGGCAATCAATGCGTAGAATGCCCAAGTGGGAATTCCCGTCACCGCCTGGATGGGGTTGGTCTGCGCTGATGCATAGAAGGGGAAGGGGAGAATGGAAATTTTCTCGGCCTCTACATCGGAACCGATTCCGGCTGCACGGGCCACATGGCTGATAAGTGCAGCGGTATCTACGGAATTGAAGACGCTGCTGTTAACGCTGACAGAGACCATGACGTCGGTGATGATGCCGCCGGCGTTGTCCTTCTGTGTGTGGGAACTGTCCACGTTATAATTGATCTGACCGGAGGTTTTGATCTGCTGCCCCTGGTCACTGCTGGACGGAGATGTGCTTTGCGAATAGGTGGACAGGTCAGAATTGCTTTGGGTTCCGGCTGCGCCGCCGATGGGGGAACCGTCTGGACTCAGGATGGTATTGTCGTAGACTTTTGAGCCGATAATGCCCTCGCCGTTTGTGCTGCCGTCAGCGGCCCAGTCCGGCTGTGTATAAGTGACAGAATCTTCATAAGTATGACTGACATCCACGGTGCTGTTGACGCTGACGCTTAAATTTTCTGTGCCGAACAGCGGGGCAAGCACTTCCAAAATGTTGGCCCGCACATTGTTATTCACTTGCTCTTGTAGGGCCAGCTTCAGCTGCGAAGCGTCTGATGTTGTGGCTGCTGCACTGCCGGAATACGTATTGCCGGCGGTATCAGCAATGGAAACGTCATCAATAGCCAGGTCCTGCACGGCGTGGCCAATCAGATTTCGGATGGCGGCGGCCTGCTGGTCGGTGAGCTTCTGCGAACCGTTCATGGTGACCAGAACAGAGGCAGAGGCATGTACTACATCGTCGCTGTTGAGTACGAAACGCCGGTCTTCCCCCTGCGCGATGGTGACTGAGGCGTCCTTCACCCCATCAAAGCAGCGCACCACAGAACTGAGCCGATCCTGCAGATCAAAAAGATACAGGGTTGTGCGATCGGATTCTGTGGACAGAGAGCCAACATGATTCAGATACATCGAATATCCAAACCCGGAGGAAGGATAGCCCTCCATCAACAGACCGGCCTTCAGTGAGGCTTCCTGAGATTCCGGAACCAGAATGGTATCATTGTTCTGAACTTTATAATCCTTGACCCCACGGCTGTCCAGGGACGTCAGGACCGAAGACATGTCGCTGGAAGTCAGACCCGTAAACAGGATCGTATACGGTTTGGTCGCATGGAGTACGACCAGCGTGACCCCTGCTGCCAGAATAACAAGAAACGCGGACACCATCAGGTACCGCGTCTTTTTGCTCAACTTGGAGAAAAAGGCCTTTACCTTGTGCCAGAACTGTTTGATTTTCGCATCCAAACCCAACTACCTCCGCTCAGCGTTCATAAATTAATCCGCATGAGCTCGTTGTACCCGTCTAAAGCCTTGTTTCGAAGTTGAACCAAAAAATCGACGGACAGCTGGGCTTTTGTAATGGCAGTCATCAGTGTGGCGGGATTATCCAGCTGGCCGGTTGCCAGTTGATATTCGGCTTGGTTTTTCTCGGAGTCTGTTTCATTCACAGCGTCGATCGCTGCCTGATAAATATCTGCAAACATTCCTTTGGTTCCAGAGGATTTTGTTGCTTCCGCCGCTGCCGGCAGATGCAGATCCTCCCAAAGGGGCGTAAGTCCATGGATCGTATTCATGTTGTTTCCTCTTCCCTGTTAGCGGATTTCTTCGTCAACGGTATGAATTACCTGCCGATTTCAAGGCCTCGGGAAACAACTTCCTTTAGCGCGTTAAAGGCTGTGACATTGGCGGAAAATGCCTGTGTGGCGGCCATAGCATCGGTAAGTTCTTTGACTAACGTTACATTTGGCATTTCCACATATCCATCCGCGTTGGCATCCGGGTTAGAGGGGTCGTAAATAAGTGGAAGTGCGGAGGGGTCTTCCGCAATTTCGGCGACCCGGACACCGCCGACGGTGGGGGAATCCAGACGGGGAGTCACATTGCCAGCTGCCGCAGCCATGGCCGCCTGAAACCCGCTTTGACCGGATTCGGCCTGAAGGACGACCATCTTCCGACGATATGCACCGCCTGCTTCCGTACGGGTTGTATTAATGTTGGTAATATTTTCCGAAATCACATCCAGACGGAGCTGCTGTGCCGTCATGCCGGATCCAACAATATTCATGGAACTTAAAAACGCCATCTCGTGCTCTCCTTTACCCGGTAATTGCACTGCGCAGAATAGACAAATCGCCGGAAACAGCCCGCATCACAGATTGAAGCTGGTATGCGGTGCGCACCGCTTCCAGGCTCTGATCGGTAATATTGACACTATTGCCATCCATTCGTGTGGACGCCTGTGATTCGGTTACGCTCCATTCGGAAGAGTCCAGCGCTTTCTGAACCGCTGCGCGCGGTTTTGCGCTTCCTTGCGCGGCCCGAAGCTGTGCGTCCAGACTTTCCTCGAAGGTGACTTCCTTTGCCTTGTAATTCGGAGTTTCTGCATTTGCAATATTATCAAGGTGCGATGCCTGCTTTGCCCAAAGAAACTCCATGGAATGTTCCAGCATGGAAACGTTGTTGCTTGTTAACTCCATCACAATTCCTCCGATTCTATATTCTTATCTGCACAATTCCGACTTATTTCGACAAAATAGCCATATTTTCAAAGGAAAAAGTGGGTACATTAACGGGAAAATGGTACAAATATTTGAATTCTAAATAATATTACTATAATTCGACAAAATTTTCAATAGCTCCAACAAGTATTTTTTGGGATTTCATCAGGACCAGCATTCCCTTTTAAATTCACTCAATCAGGTAAAAATTCATGAGAGTTTGGTAAAATCAAACAAATGCTGTCTTTTCGCTTGGATCCAAGCTCTCTTGTGCGGTATTTTTATGCTTGTTTTTTTATGAGAAAAATGAGAAAAAAGGAAATTG
>JAYFPV010000423.1:0-5916 GCA_034927465.1 Lawsonibacter sp. | reverse complement strand
GAAAAAGTAAGATTCCAAAGGAGGCGTTGATAGAATCTTCGAGGTTCAAATGTATTTAAAATCATAGAACCAGCCGCTGAATAAAGGAATATATTTATAGAAAAAAACGCAAATTGAACTTGCAATTTGTGAAAAAGGAATATATTGATTTTGAAAATAAAAAAACCCCGGAGCCCTTCGGCGAGAAGGAACTCGAGGTTTTGTTGTGTTTTGAGCATAGATGTAAAAGCAGAAGTCTATACCGCACTGCTCTCTGCGAAGGGAGAATGGGGAAAATGTCATTGCGAAATGAATCGTTCAATCCGCAGGATTGACATGAACCATGCAATGCTTGACGTTTGGAAATCCTGTTTCAACGGCGTCATGAACGGTGTGGGCGATGTCATGACTGATATGGAGTGGTACGCTACCGTCTGCGCTTATTTCTACGTCCACAAAAATTTTGTCACCAAACATTCTTGTCTGGAGCAAGTCTATGCCGGCCACATCCTTTTGGGCCAAAATGGTGGCCCGGAGCCGCGCTTCCAATTCATCGCTGCAGGCCCGATCCGTCATTTTGCTGATCGCGTCCCGGAAAATGTCAATGGCCGCTTTGACAATAAAAAGGCAAATGACGATACAGGCGACGGAATCCAAAATTGGGAAACCAATGCGAGCACCCAAAATTCCAAGGAAGCTTCCAATGGAGGAGAGCGCATCGGAGCGGTGGTGCCAGGCATCTGCCATTAATGCACTGGAATTGATTTTTTTGGCGGCAGCCCTTGTATACCAGTACATCCCCTCCTTTGTTACAATGGAGACGACCGCCGCAATTAGGGCCAACGCTCCTGGTATGGCGATGGCGCCGTAATTCCCGGCCAGAACGGTCTGTATGCCGCCATATCCGATACCAAGGCCGGTGATGCACAGCATGACTGCCAACAGAATTGCGGCTACGCTCTCAAAGCGCTCGTGTCCATAGGGATGTTCTCGATCTGCTTTTTGATTGGCCAGTTTGACTCCGATGATGACAACAATGGTACTCAACACGTCCGAAAGGGAGTGAACCGCATCCGACAGCATTGCGGATGATCTTCCGACAAGTCCAGCCCACAACTTAAAGGCCGATAAGGCAACGTTACCCATGATTGTATTCCATGATACCCGCATAGCGATTTGTTCGTTTGTTTTTTCCATGGCAGCTACCTCCGTATTTGGTGAAGATAACTCTCCGGCACCTGCCCCTCCAAGGTATAAAAAAACACCTGAGGAACAGTTCGCTGTCCCACAGATGTGCATCGGTTCATCTGCTGCCGCTTACGGGGCGGCCCGGCTCCAGAGCAATTGCCCCGGCCTGCTCAGTTCGTACTGGTGATGTTGCCTTCTGTTAAAAGGCAGATACAGTGCAAAGAGAGTTTCTGCTATGCTAACATATGCGAGATAATCTGTCAAGGTGTTATTTGTGGGGATGAGAATCAAATCCTGTGCAAAGATGAAAAGAAATTCGCTTTTGACAACCACTCATGGAATCCATTGCGCCGCAACGACTCCAGGGGCTCCTTTTATCTGGAGTCTGAAAAGGCTCTGCCACCACATGGATCTAAAGTTGGAGAGACGTGACGAAATTTTTATGGTTAGTCGGTAAATTCCAAGCGTACAAGCGGTGATCAGTCCTCCAAGCAAATACCACCCGATCAACTGCAAAAGGCCACCGTCAAAATAGGACTGTTCCATTTTAGTTTCTGTACTCTATTCTTGCTGTTCTTCGGCTCATAAGTAGCCGCCCGAAGGCGGCGGGGTCACATAATGTGTTCCTCGGCACAGTTGTCCAGTACGCGGACTCCCATTTCGTCCCAGGGGGCCACGGGAAAATCAGCGATGCTGACCGGGTCAAACTTGGAGCATAGCCGGAACTCCGGGCTGATCCGAAGGTCTTCTACCGGGTTCCTCTGTTTTTCTTTTTTCTGTTCAAACACTGACATCACCCCTTGGCAGTATACCCGGGAATTTGGTCCGGTATGAGTGATGATTCGAAAGAATTGAGGAAAGCTAAACGTCTGTAAAATTAAAATAGCGGACTTGGAATCGTAAAGACGCCTGAACGGGGTCATAGTTTGACACGGAAGCCGCCATACTATCAAAAACCATGAATTGAGGCGAAAAAAAGATGAACAAGCCAGTCATTCCGGCCGGTGCGGCGAGAAGGCGAAGAAAGTGGAGTATTCTGGCGCTCCTTCTGCTCGGCACAACGCTGACTACCGTTCTGATGGTGTCCGCCGCTGGAAACCGGCGGGAACCGGAGTCAGGCACCGTGTCAAAGCCGGTAAGAAAAACATTTGTGATTGCCCATCGGGCAGGAGCGGCACTGGCTCCGGAAAATACGCTGGCTGCGCTGAAAAGATCCATTGCAGTCGGGGCTGATATGGCGGAAGTGGACGTTCAGATGACAAAAGACGGGGTTGTGGTGGTAATACACGACGGCAATCTGGAGCGGACCGCAGGCCTAAATTGCAGCGTCTGGGCGGCCGACTATGGGGTGGTACAAGAACTGGATGCCGGCGGCTGGTACTCCGGGGAGTATGGCCAAGAGCGCGTGCCTACCCTGGAACAAATGGCGGAAGCGGCCAGGGGGAGAATTCACCTGATGATTGAAGTGAAATGCGACTGCGATTCCGGGCAGGAACTGATGGAAAAGACAGTAAAGCTGATCTGCGCGGCAGGAATGGAAAAAGAATGTACCATTGCCTGCGCAGACCTTCCTCTGCTCCAAAGAAGCAAAGAGCTCAAACCCGGGCTGGATACGGTCTTCATTGGAGAGGCGATGCCCTTGAATCCCGGGGGGCTGACCTATGTGGACGGATACAGCATTCACCTGTCTGGGCTGACCGGAGAGGCGGTTGTGCAGGCAAAGGCCGCGGGGAAGAAGGTCTATGCCTGGACCGTAAACACCGAGCAGGAGATGGGGATCGCGCTTGATTTTGGCGTGGATGGCCTGGTGACGGACGATCCGGAACTGGCCATTCATCTGATCCGTGAAGAAGGCAGCGAGAGGGCGATGGGATGAGGTATTATTATGGCGCAGGACACCACGGGGCCTATTTTGAAGGCTGGTATTTAAAGCACCAGGGGGCGGAAGGGGAACTGGCGGTGATCCCTGCGGTTCATCAGGGGAAAAGGGGAGACGGGTCTGCTTCCGTTCAGGTCATTACCGGAGAGGGAAGCAGAATGTTCACCTTTTCAAAGCGGAGCTTTGAGGCGTGGCCCGACCTGTTCCAGGTGCGTGTGGGCAACAACTGGTTTTCACGGGACGGAGTGCACTTGGATCTGGAAGATGAGACGCTCTCCCTGAAGGGAGAACTGCGGTACGGTCCGTTCAGTCCATTGAAGACGGACCTTATGGGGCCATTCCGTTTTCTGCCGGGACTTCAGTGTGTCCACGGCGTGCTCAGCATGGGGCACCGAGTGGACGGAATCCTCTCCTTAAATGGAGAGATTCGTCTGTTTTCAAATGGAATAGGATATATCGAGACCGACCGTGGGCGCTCCTTTCCCAAAATGTACTTGTGGACCCAGTGCATCTGGCAGGAGCGGCAGAAGGGCAGCCTAATGCTGTCCATCGCCCACATTCCCTTGCCGGTGGGCGGTTTTACCGGCTGCCTGTGTGAAATTCGATTTGCCGGGCGGCCCTATCGCCTGGCTACCTATCTGGGGGTAAAAATTGAGCACTGGTCGAAAAAGGGGGCCCTGCTCCGTCAGGGCCCCCTCCGGTTGGCGGTGGATTTGCTTGCAGAGGAGACGCAGCCGCTTTGTGCTCCGACAGCCGGAGATATGACGCGCACGATCCATGAAAGCTTGTGTGCCACGGTACGCTATCGGTTTTGGGAGCAGGATGTGCTGCTGTTTGACCATACCGACGAGCGAGCCGGTTATGAATATGCCAAACATGAAAGAACATCTGAAAAAAAGACGACGACGTCTGGGACGGCATAGAAAAGAAAAATACTGCGGTCAGCCGGTATTAACAAGCATGGCTATGAATTGCGCGGCCTTTGGCTTGGTTTTTAAAGGGTATCCGGCTATATCCCGCACCAGCGCCGGGTTGCGTTCCCAGGCCATGGAAACGATGGATCGAATATTGCGTTCCACAGCTTTCCAGTTGGTACCATACTCCTTTGCGATGGTTGGGTAAAGCGTTTTGGTCACAGAAAAGAGCGCATCCGGTTCCCGATTGACAAATTCTACGGCGGAGAGAATTTGGTGGAAGCCGATGTAGTTGGGTGTAATGCCGAGCTTTTTGAGTGCAAGGTGACAGTCCGTTTTGGGATGAAATGATTTTTGGGAAAGAATGAAATCTGCTTTTTTTGCAAGAGTGCGGCAGGTACTGTAGTTTTCCGACAAAAAATATGTTGTTTCCACTGTTTTCCCCCCTATACTCTTAAAGATACCGGAAAAACAGAAAAAATGTGGCCCGTTTTTTCAGAATGACAGCCCGATATCTCGGAAATTGCGATCATAATTTTTAAAACAGCCACATTTTGGGGGTGGGTGTTTCAGACTGAAAAAGGCTTTGCGAGTTGGTACCGCACATTGCATACGAAAAGCCTTTTGCTTGCAAAAAAGTCCGCCCCAAAAAGGCGGACTTTTTTATCTTGCGAAGATGTTTAAAGGACGCTGTTTGACAGCACACAACGTCTTGCTGTTTTTTGGGAGCCTGCTCCACATTTTGGAGGTTGACTGCATCGGATTAAAAAAGGCTTTGCGAGTGTGCACCGCACATTGCATACGAAAAGCCTCTTCCCTGCAAAAAAAAGTCCGCCCTTTTGGGGCGGACTTTTTCATCGTGTGAAGATGCTTACAGGACGCTGACGTTGACAGCGCGCAGCTTCTTGCTGTTTTTGGGATCCTGCTCCACGTCGTAGGAAACCTTCTGACCCTCAGTGAGGGAGCGGAAGCCGGTGCTCTGGATGGCAGAGAAGTGAACGAACACGTCCTCGCCGCCGTTGTCGTTGGAGATAAAGCCATAGCCTTTCTCGCCGTTAAACCATTTTACAGTACCACAATTCATAATGATACCTCCTAAAAAATGTTATTCACGTGCAAAAAAACACTGTGGGGCAGTAAGTCAAAAATGGAAATTGACTTACGGACTCACAGCAATCAATTTGAACATTTAGAATACTGACTTAGTATACACGAGGTTGATTTATTTGTCAAATGGAATTTTACCGTTTTATGATAACGATAAGAAGGAAGAAGAGAATCAGGGTTTGGATATCGGCTCGGTTTTTTCCTTTGTTCGTTTGACGGCTCCCTGAAGCTCTGGAACTGGAGGCACTTGATTTTTGGGCTGAGTATGGGTGCGCTCAGTTATCGCCGCGGGTTAAGTTTTCCGCGTAATCCAGAAGGCTGTCAAAAGAATTGATGTTGCCGGGGCGGGTGGAGATCTGGCTTTGCACATAGTCGGGGAGCTTGTCGAAATAGGCCTTTGCCTGGGGTTCGCTCTGGAGAAGGGCGCTCAGATTGGAATATTTCATGGATGTCACCTCACATCGTCAGTCCGTTGGGATTGGTTAGGCTTGCTACCAAAGAGCGCATTTCCGCTTTGGAAGAGATCGTATGGGTACGCTGAATGATTTCCTGCTGCCGGGCGGGGGAGAGCGCATAAAAGGCCCGGGTGGCCTGTTCGTCTTGGAGTAGGGCCATGCCGAAGCCCATGGGCAGATCCTGCATCGGATCCATATACATCACCTCGCAGTTCAGTTTGCGCAATTCAAAACCAAATATACTGGATATACTGCAAAAAAAGATTCGAGATTAGCGTGGGTTTTGCCATTTGTCTGGTGTATGGTAAAATAGAGACAACGGGAAAGGAGGGAGAATGGTGGACGATCGGGAGCTGACGCAGCTGCTGAACAAGCGGGATCAGCGAGGGTTGGA
>JAYFPV010000012.1:0-3445 GCA_034927465.1 Lawsonibacter sp. | reverse complement strand
AGGGAGAGTCGTTTCCGGAAGGAGGCGCTGCCGAAGCGCCGGCGGGAAGCGGGGACCATGTTCGGAATAGCCGCACAAACAAGAAAAGAAAAAGCGGACGGCTTTGCCGTCCGCTTTTTTCAATTCAGATGCCGCAGGGCGTACCCTGCAGAAATAAAAATTTGTGCTGGACTTAACACGGATCGGTTCTAATTTTGTCGCTCGATCCGGGCTCTGACGTCCAAGAGGCTGAGGTTGTTTTCTTTTGCGATTTGCGCGATATCCTCAAATTCAAATTTTGCTCTTGTTACCTCATACCCATAAGATTGTTTTTGCCGTACTGGGCCAAAGGGGGTTTCCACCGGGACAATGGCGCGGGTCAGCGTGTGGCGCTGGTAAGTAGTTTCGCGGATGCCCAGCGTAGTCGTGTGCCGGAAGATCAGGCGAACGATGGCTTCCTTCTCGGACTCGCTGCACAGAACACACAGCAGTGTGCCGGGGCGAGATTTTTTCATTCCGACCGGTACGGTATAGACCTCCAGCGCGCCGCCGTCAAACAGGCGCTCCATGGCGAAGGCGTTGTCCTCTCCCGTCATGTCGTCTAGATTGCAGCTCAGCTTGGTCACCGTTTCGCTGTGCTCCTCCGTCTCGCCCATAAGCGCACGTACACAGTTTGCCCGGTCAAAGTTCTTTTTCCCCATTCCATATCCGATGGCTTGGGTCCGCATTACCGGTATCTCACCAAAACTTGTGGCAAAATGGGTGAGAAGCGCAGCTCCGGTGGGGGTGCAGAGCTTTCCGTATACCTCGCCGCCGTAAATCGGCACACCGCGCAGAAGATGGGCCGTTGCCGGAGCGGGAACCGGAAGAATGCCGTGGGCGCAGCGCACTTGGCCGCTGCCCACATGAATGGGCGAGACGATTACCTGCTGCGGTGGCAGCTTCAGACCGTCCACAATGTGCGCGATCTCGTCCATACCTCTGTGAGAATGGGGGTGGAGATTGATGCGGCCTCAGTTCTTTTTCGGAAGCAGAGCGGCTTTTACGATACCCTTCGGGTCCTTGATCAGCAGGACGATCAGCCAGATGATCAGGCCCAGCGCGACCACAGAAAGGCCAAGGAAAAAATCGTTGAGCATATCGGCGGGAGCCGGAGTAAAGTAATCCGCCTTCAACTCCGCATACTCAAAGATCGCATCCACGAACCACATGATGGAAGCACCCCAGTACATCAGGCAGAGAATCTCTAGCTTCATTTTACTTTTTGGAGCTGTTTTGTACCAGAGGACGGTACAGATAATTGCCGCAAACACAGTGGTAAGCAGTGTCATGTCAATTCCTCCTTACGGCTTTGGGGGTAGCGCGGACGGCGTGCGCGAGGCCCGTTTTTCAATTGCGCAGGAGGCAATTACCATGCAAACCCAGACCGCAGTGACACAAACCGCCATGGTAACCCCCACCGTTGCCATCTCATGCAGCATCTGCCTGGCGTCATCTGGTTTTCCAGCCGCCGTCAAAAACGGGAACCAGGGTACCACCTCGCCATGCCACACATGCTCAAAGGCCAGCAGAGCTGAGCCGCCCCAAAGCATGTTGGTCAGCCAGTTCAGCCTTCTGGAGAAGAAAAGTTTTTCCTCCCATTCAGAAATACCGGGGGCGGAATCGGCCGTTTGTGCCAATTGTTTTGCTTGCTTCGCTTGGACGGATCTGGTTACAATGGTCGTGACAATTGCTTCTGCAGTTGGCACCAGAAAACAAGCCATAATACAATTCCTCCTTTTTTAACTTGGATCAGCTTCGCTGAAATGATACCGAGTTGCGTTCGGGTAAAAACATGAGCAGAACGCAAAAAGGCATACGGCTCTTCTACAGAAAAGCCATATACCTTCTTAAGTATACATTTCATAGGAATCTTATGCAAGGAGATTAAAGCGGTTCTTCGCTATATGACCGGCTTCCTGCCGATACAATAAATTTATAGCCCTGCCGGCCGACACTGTCAAGCGGAACGGGAAAAAACCACGGAGGCGCACAAAAATAAAAAACGCAGAGGATACCGAAATAGCCTCTGCGCTTTTTACTGAAAAATATGAATAAGTACTGTACCGGAACGTCTGCTCCGGAGAGTTATAATACCTTGCTGCTGCGGCGCCAGATGTGCATTTTCTCCGCGTCCTGAATCAGCTGTTCCCGGAAATCTGGGTGGGCGATGGAGATGATGGCCTCGGCCCGCTCCCAGGTGGATAGCCCCTTCAGGTTAATCATGCCATACTCGGTGACCAGATAATGGACGCAGGAGCGGGGATCGGTGGTAATGGAACCGGGGGTCAGCGTGGGGACGATGCGGCTTTTGACCGTGCCGTCCTTGCCCGCGGCGGTAGAGGACATACAGATAAAGCTTTTGCCGCCCTTGGACAGATACGCACCCATCACAAAGTCCAGCTGGCCGCCGGTGCCCGAGATGTGCTTGATGCCGGCGGACTCGGCGTTGACCTGGCCGAAGAGGTCGAGGTCGATGGCGTTGTTGATGGAGATGAAGTTATCCAGCTGGGCCAGTACACGGACGTCGTTGGTGTAGTCCACGGGGGCGGCCATCACCGCGGGATTGCGGTTGACATAGTCGTAAAGTTTCTGTGTACCAGCCGCGAAAGCGTAGACCTGGCGGCCCTTATCCAGCGCCTTGCGCTGTCCGGACAACTTCCCGGCCATGGCCATGTCCACAAAGCCGTCCACGTACATCTCGGTATGGACACCCATATCTTTCAAATCGGACTGGGCAATCATAGAACCAACGGTGTTTGGCATGCCGCCAATGCCCAGCTGCAGACAGGCACCATTTGGAATCTGGGACACAATCTGTTCGGCCACGGCCCGGTCCACGTTGGTGGGCTCGCCGCCGCTGCCCAGCTGAGCAACGGCGGGGTTGTCCCCTTCCACCACCATGTCCACGTCCCGGATGTTGATCTCGCTGCCGGTCAGGCCATAGACCCAAGGAAGGTTCTGATTGACCTCCAAAATGATGACCTTGGCCTTGCTCAGCATATCAAACAGGTGGGAGGCGGCCAATGCATAGCTGAAATTGCCGTGGCTGTCCATGGGAGTTACCTGAATCATGGCCACGTCTACGTGGACGTTCTCCCGGTAAAAGCGGGGCAGCTCAGAGTAGCGCATGGGGCTGAAGAAACCCATGCCCTTCGCAATGACCTTGCGGTCAATCCCACTGCAGTGCCAGGAGTGCCAGGTAAAATGATCTCCCGCATCCTCTGCCTTGGCGATTTCTGGCATCCACATGGTGACACCGCCGCGAATTTTCACATCCCTTAGTTCATCCTTCCGGGCGGCCAGGGCTTTATCCAGCGCCACCGGGTGGTTGGTACACCAGCCATAGTCGACCCAGTCGCCGGATTTAACCACGTTGACGGCCTGATCGGCAGTGGTCAGCTTTTGATGATACAGGGCTTGATAA
>JAYFPV010000116.1:0-6444 GCA_034927465.1 Lawsonibacter sp. | reverse complement strand
GGACGGGGCAGAGCTTCACCTACATGATGGGTCATTTTCCGGCTCCCTGGGGAAACGAACTGAGGGCCGGTCCCTTAGAGGCACTGTTCGCGCTGACCTTCAGCCTGGTCACGTTTCTGTCCATGACCGGCGGGGCGGTGGATGTTCGCCGGGATATTCAGCGCCATCGGCAAGTGTGGTACTGCCTGCTGATGCAGCTGCTGTACGCTTCCCTACTGGCGATGGTGTATACAAACGACCTGTTTACGGCCTATGTCTTTATTGAAATTGCAGCCATTACGGCCTGTATCGCGGTGGTGGCAAAAGAGAGCGGCCGTTCGGTGGTGGCCGCAATCCGGTATCTGGTGTTCAGCTGCCTGGGTTCTGGCCTGATTTTGCTTGGTATTTCCATTTTGTACTGCATCACCGGCCATCTGTTAATGGAAAATCTGGGTCAAGCGGTGGCCCAACTGGCTGACGCCAGACAGTATATGGGCCCGCTTACCGCTTCCGCCTTGCTGCTGACGCTTGGCCTGTCCATCAAAAGCGCCCAGTTTCCATTTCATGCCTGGCTGCCCGATGCGCACGCCAGCGCCACGACTTCGGCCAGCGCGATTTTGTCCGGTCTGGTTTTGAAGGGGTATCTCGTTTTACTGGTCAAGCTGATCATCCGGGTGTTTGGTGGAAGCCTACTGATCCGAATTTACATGTATGACCTGTTGTTTTTCCTTGGGTTGGCCGGGATGCTCTTTGCATCGATTGCCGCTCTGCGGCAGGAGGAGGTCAAGCGCATGGTGGCGTATTCTTCTTCCGCGCAGATCTCTTACATTTTTTTGGCGCTTGGCCTGGGGAGCAGGGCGGGGGTGGCGGCGGCTTGTTTTCAGATTCTTAGCCACGCGTTTACAAAGCCCATGATTTTTGTCGGAGTTGGAGGTATGATCCGGGCGGCAAACGGCGGTCACTATTGGAGCGACCTGCGGGGATGCGCCTGGAAGGATCCCGTGGCCGGCATCGGGTTTACGGTGGGCGGCTTATCCCTGTGTGGGCTTCCGCTGCTGGCTGGATTTTCTGCAAAATACAGTTTGGCGGTGGCCGCGCTGTCCGCGCAGTGGCAGATCATGCCAGCTCTGTTTGGCCTGGCAATCAGCTCCGTGCTCAACGCTATGTATTATATCCCTGCCATGCTGGCCATTTGGGGGAAACCGGATGAGAGAGGGGCAGCAGTCCGAGCGTATATGGATGTTCGGGAACATCAGCTGTCCATTGGCTGCTTTTTGGTGTTTAATGTGGTACTGGGGGTAGCGGTCGGCCCGATTTTGAATTTGATTTATCAGGGGCTGGAATTGCTTTAAAATAAGCCCACCATTTAAAACGGGCCACCCGCGGTGAACCCATTATAAAAAAAGCAGGCGGTGGTAAGCCGCCTGTGTGGAAACGATTAAAAGGCAGAAGCTCAGCCTTCTTCCCGATCCTCCCGATGCTCAAATTTTTTTAACTCAACGCTGCCGTATTTCACATAAAACGTCATTGTTTCAATGCCGTAAGGAGGGTTATGAGGACCGTAGAAGGTTTCTGCCTGCAAAATGACTTCGTAATACGGCGAATTTGGAACGTTCCGAATGCGAAGGATTTTATCTCTCCAATACTGCCGGGGCGCTCCGTAGTATGCCTCGATTGCATCGTGTACCGGTTGGAAAAGGAGACGTAAGAGTATCTGTTCGGCAGCTTCTGAGGATTGCGTATCCTTGGTTACGGCAGGAGCGGAAGAGATGAGCATAGGGCAACTAATCGCAATCGCAAGTAGAAAAATAGTTGCTTTCCGCATAAAAAACACCTCCGTTTCATAGTGTGTCCGATTTCTGCCGTGCAGTTCTGAAAAACAGATGGAAATCGGCGAAAAAAGTGGAAGAAAAAATTTTTAAAGCTCACGACGCGGCTTCCTGGTTATCTCTGCGGAACATGGAAAGTTGGGTTGCTGAGTTTGCGGCAGCCTCCGCGTAAATCCATTGCAAAGCTGGTGATCCAGCAAATATAGATGACACGAAGAAGGTGAGACGATGCACGGAACTTGGCTGGTATTGCCGATTTTTTTCCCAATTTTAGGTGGCTTAGTGGCCACACGAATCCATACGCTGCACGTGCGCCGGCTCATTGTCTCCATCATTTTGATTTTACAGGTGCTGCTGGTTCTTCCAGTTGCTTTTTATGATGCGAGGCCTTATGTGGTCATGAATCTGGTCCCTGGGGCGCGAATTGTGGTTCAAGGCGACCCGCTGGGGCGTATGTTTGCCGTTTTAATTTGTATAATCTGGTTTGCTGTGGCATTTTTTGCCTATGACTACATGAACCATGAGGGCCACCGAGAGCGTTTTTTTGGCTTTTATCTGATGACTCTGGGTGCGCTCATGGGGGTGTGCTTTGCGGGTAACCTGGTCACCCTGTACATGTTTTATGAGATGATGACCCTGTTTTCGGTGCCCTTGGTGCTTCACATTGGGACCAGAAAGGCGTTTGAGGCCGCCTGGCGGTATCTGGCGTTCTCCGTCACGGGGGCCGGGCTGGGCCTGTTTGGGCTGTTTGTCCTTCAGGGCTACTGCACCACCGACCTGTTTGTCCCTGGCGGCGTGCTGAATTTGACTCTTGCAGGGCAGAACCGTCAGCTGCTGCTGGCCGTCTTCTTGATCATGGCGATTGGGTTTGGTTGTAAGGCTGGCATGTTTCCGCTTCACGCCTGGCTTCCCATTGCACACCCGGTTGCCCCTGTGCCAGCTTCGGCAGTGCTGTCCGGACTGATTACAAAGATGGGAATCCTTGCTCTGATTCGAGTGGTGTATTATCTGTACGGCTGGGATTTTCTCAGCGGGACATGGGCCCAGAAGGCGGTTCTGGCACTCTCACTAGTCACGGTTCTCATCGGATCTACCTTGGCGCTGCGGGAGGATACGCTGAAAGAACGGCTGGCCTATTCCACGGTGAGCCAGGTGTCCTATATTATCTTCGGCCTGATGCTGTTTCAGCCGGGCGCATTGGAAGGCGCACTGTTTCAGGCGGTGTTCCATGCCATTGCCAAAAATGCTCTGTTTATGGCCGTCGGCGCCATCATTTATAAAACCCACTTGACCCAGGTCTCCCAGATGCGCGGAGTAGGTACGGCATATGCGACGCCGATGTGGTGCTTTGCGCTGGCCTCGCTGTCTCTGGTGGGAATTCCGCCGACCGGAGGATTTTTGTCCAAGTGGATGCTGGCGCAGGGGGCGCTGGATGCCGGGCTTGGAGCGATGAGTTACTGGGGAATTGCAGTTTTGATGGTGTCGGCGCTGCTGACCGCGGGTTATCTGCTGCCCATTGTCACCTGTGCCTTTTTCCCCGGGAAAGAATTCAACCACAGCAATGTAGTCAAACAGCAGGATACCAGGCTGATGTGGATTACCCTGACCGCGCTCACCGCCGCTGTGGTTGTGCTTGGCATGTTTCCGGATCTGATCCGGCCCATTGTTCAATCTGTGGTAGGCCCACTTTTTTGACGGCGGAGGGGCTGGCCGCAGCGTTTTGTGATGGGGGGCCAGACTCGGTACTCCAGCCGTAGGCCGAGCACCAAAATCAACCTGGAAGGGAGGGAGTTCTCAATGCTGATGCTGTGTGCCATTGCGATGCCCATGTTGGGCGGGGCAATGCTGCCTGTCTGGCGCCCGAGCGATCGGCACTCACGCCAGAATTATGTTGTTGGTCTGGCGTGCGTTACGGCGGTACTTGCCATGTTGGCCATCTTTGCCGGCACGAAGCGAGATCCCTTTGTGCTTCTCCAACTGAACTCCCATCTGTCGGTGGCCTTTCGGGTGGATGGCCTGTCCTGTGTGTTCGGAACGATGGTGGCGCTTCTTTGGCCCCTGGTCTGCCTGTATGCCATCGAGTACATGAGCCGTGAGGGGGGAGAAAACCGCTTCTTTGCGTTTTATTTGGCCTCCTTTGGCGTGACCCTTGGTATCGCCTTTTCTGCGAATATTCTTACTATGTACTTCTTTTATGAGCTGCTGACGCTGGTCACGTTGCCCCTGGTCATGCACAGTATGGACGGAAAAGCCCGATATGCCGGGCGGGTCTATCTGGTCTACTCCATGAGCGGCGCTGCCCTTGGCTTTATTGCGATGGTATTTTTGCTCCAATACGGAGAGAGCATGTTCCGGTTTGGCGGCACCATATCGGCCGGAACGATGGATGTCAACTTGCTGCTGACGGCATATGTGCTGGGCTTTTTTGGGTTTGGAGTCAAGGCGGCGGTGATTCCGGGACACAAATGGCTGCTGCGGGCCTCGGTTGCCCCCACGCCGGTGACCGCGCTGCTCCACGCGGTGGCTGTGGTCAAGGCAGGCGTGTTTGCGGTGATTCGGCTCACTTGGTATGGCTTTGGCCCGGATCTGCTTCGGGGAACCTGGGCTCAATCTGTGGTTATGGCAGCAGCGATTGTGACCATCGTCTTTGGCTCGGCCAAAGCACTTCAAACCCAGCACTTAAAGCGCAGGCTGGCCTGGTCTACCATCAGCAACCTGTCGTATATTCTGCTGGGCATAACCACGCTAACCACGGCCGGATTGGTGGCCGGATTGACCCATATGGTGTTTCATGCGGTACTGAAGATTATCCTCTTTTTTGGTGTAGGCGCCATTCATTACAAACTTCACCGGGACTTTGTTCCCGATATTGAAGGGTGCGGGGCGCTGATGCCGACGGTGTTTGCTGCGTTTACCACTGCGGCGGTTGGCCTGATGGGAGTGCCGCCCCTGGCCGGCTTTTCCAGTAAGTGGCTGCTGGCGACCTCCTGTGCCGCACTGAACACTCCGTTGGGCTATTTGGGAGCGGCCGCTCTTGTCGTGTCTGCAATTCTAACCACCCTATATTTGATGCAGATCGTGATGCTGGCCTATTTTCCACGGCAAAACCGGGCGATCTCGGTAAAAATACCGAAACTGGCCCGCCGTGACCCCGGAAAGCGCATGACACTGCCCCTGATGGTGCTGGCCTTGGCCTCAGTTTTCTTGGGCTTGCGGGCGGACTGGGTGATTCGGATGATTCTCCGCCTGGTCATTGAGTAATTCTGCATCGATCAAACTGGAAAGGAGGTGCTTCCTGTGTCTAAGACATTGACGCTCCTGGTATTTTTCCCGATGGTCTGCGGGCCGTTCAGTTATTTGATTGGCCGGGCGTGGAAAAAGGGTCGTGATGTGTTTGTCCGAGCGGTTGTCCTGATGGAG
The DNA here is from genome assembly GCA_034927465.1 of Lawsonibacter sp. Taxonomy (GTDB): domain Bacteria; phylum Bacillota; class Clostridia; order Oscillospirales; family Oscillospiraceae; genus Lawsonibacter. The sequence continues at coordinate 1,216 of JAYFPV010000116.1, read as the reverse complement.
CTGCTGCTGGTGTTTACCATTTTAACGGAGAAGAGCACTTCCGTTCGGGTGGAAGGATTTTGCGGGCTTGGGATCGGCTTTGAGTCGGGGAATTTCCACTCCGTGATGGCATTTTTAGCCGCCACTGGCTGGGTGGCTGCAACAATCTTTTCGAAAGAATATTTCGCCCACCTGAGATTCCGCAATCGGTACTATATGTTCTGGCTGGCTACGCTGGGGGCCACCATGGGGGTATTTCTGTCCTCTGATTTGTACACCACATTTATCTTTTTTGAGATCATGTCCTTTACCTCTTATGTTGCGGTGGTACAGACAGAGGAGGAGCAGGCTCTGAAGGCAGGAGAGACATATCTGGCAGTTGCAGTCATCGGCGGACTGGTCACCCTTACCGGCCTGTTCCTGCTATTTCACCAGTTGGGGACCCTCCAATTGTCGGAGCTGGCCCATGCGGCTGCGGAAGCGGAGAATCAAACGCTTTTGCGGGTGGGTGGGCTCCTGACCTTGGTGGGCTTTGGGGCCAAAGCCGGGGCATTCCCCCTTCATATCTGGCTGCCGACCGCACACCCGGCAGCCCCCGCTCCGGCTTCGGCGGTTCTGTCCGGTGTCATCACCAAAACCGGTGTCTACGGGGTGGCGGTGCTGTCGACGACGCTATTTCTCTACGACGTGCAATGGGGGATGCTGCTGGCAGTCATCGGCGCCATTACGATGGTGCTTGGGGCAGTCTTGGCGTTGTGCTCTGTGGATTTGAAGCGGACCCTTGCATGTTCCTCAGTGTCCCAAATCGGCTTTATTCTGGTGGGACTATCCATGCAGTGCCTGTTGGGCCATCATAACGCGTTGGCAGTTGACGGAACAATTCTTCAGATTCTGAATCACTCTCTGATTAAACTGGTACTCTTCCCGGCTGCGGGGGTGATTTACCTGACCACTCACTCGTTCGACTTGAATGAAATCCGTGGGTTTGGCCGCGGAAAACCTTTGCTTGCGTTCAGCATGGGGATTCCCATGCTCAGTTTGGCCGGGCTGCCCATGTTCAACGGTTACGTCAGCAAGACCCTGCTCCATGAAAGTCTTGTGGAGTTTGTCGCAACAGCGGGGCAGCATGCCTGGATGTTTGCGGTGTTGGAGTGGATTTTCCTCTTTTCAGGCGGACTTACCTTTGCGTACATGCTTAAGTTGTTTGTCTGCATTTTCGTGGAACAAAACCGTCTTT
>JAYFPV010000200.1:0-2690 GCA_034927465.1 Lawsonibacter sp. | reverse complement strand
CGTAACGGTGTATTCCTGCTTCGTGCCGTCCTCAGCCGTGACTGTGTAGGTCACCGCATTGGTGAAATCTTTTGCCGTGGTCGGTGATACGGTTGCCTTGGCGCTCACCGTGATCGCCGGCGTCAGGCTCGTGACGTCTGTGCCGTAAGGTAGCGTGATTGCTATGGTATGGTGGGCATCGTCAATCGTTCCGGCCACGCTGCCAATCTTGAACCCAGTGATTGCTTTCTCGCTGCTCCTTGCATCCGGCGCAACCGTAACGGATGCTATATTATCGGAGTATATAGATGTTTCTATATTACTGAAAAGTTTAAAGTAATACATACCCGACGGCACTTTACTATCTGCATTAACTGTGATACTTGAGGTGCTGTTAGATAAAGCCGCATCTGATGCGGTAAGGCCAGCCGGGGGAACCGAGTCTAAATCTCCGTTTTGGGTGCACCAATGCACTTCTAACGGCGCACCATCATACATTCCAATTCCGGTTACCGCATAAGAGGCCGTACCTCCTGTTCCTTTAATCAGCGCGCCGCTTTGGCTGCCGATTGTGAGCTGCATTACAGATACCGGAATTTTGATGGTCTTTCCTGAGTAAGTTACCTCTATTGTTGTTGAGCCAGCTGAAACCGGATAAATACGGCCGATTTGATTCGCCGAGGATCCGTCCACGGTCGGATTGACTGGAGACTGATTAACCACGGCAACGGCAGGGTTTGTTGAGCTAAATGCACAGCTTTGGGTCACATCATTCACATCTATAAGATTGGACCAATCAGCTTTTACCGTAATCCGCCTTGTCATATTTTTAAGCATGTAAAGATGATTATAGCTGGGCCTTAGAGTTAAATCATTAACAGTTATATTCGTTGTTGAATTTATATTACTGTCAGGGGCGCCATAATGAAAAGTAATTGTTGAGTCACCAACGGTAAGCCCTTTAACATATGCATTTTCGCCATCATTAGTAAATTCAACATTAGCAGGTGCTTTGAAAGCCAAATATTTAAAATCGGCAGTATCGTTCAAAACCTGTTTGGTACCGCCCGTCAGAACAATGGTAACAATGACTTTAACCTTTTCACCCACCCGTACTGTGGTTGTGCCGTTATCAAATTGTATGTAGGCATCTTTGATATAGCTTGACATGTCTTCGGCTTTGGCACAAATCGGGGAGAGCCCGAGAACCAAAGCAAATGTCAGAAATAATGATAAAACCTTTTTCATATGGCAGAAGCCTCCTTAATTTTTCGTCAATCTATGCAGCTTTTTCGCCCGATTTTGACCTATCATTCATTCTGCCATCTTAGCACGGTAGTTTTGAAATTAAAATCGCATTGATGTGAGGTTTTGAAAAAATATTTTTTATTACATTGCTTGCAAGCAGACCGATTCTGTGTAATGATATTGATGTCATTCATGAGGAAAGGGGGAATATGATGCCGACGGTCAATTTTGAAAACGACAAATATATCCCTACGCCGCTTCCGGAAATCTGCGCGCCTCGCAGTAAACTGCTCACGTTGTTTGACAGCGTGGCGGATAACCGTGTGGCTGCGGTCTGCGCGCCCGCGGGATATGGGAAAACGGTATCTGCGCTGCTGTGGATTCAGGCGTCCCGGCGCAGGTCGGTCTGGATTGGGCTGGACGAATATGACAACGCTCCGTTTGTGTTTTATAAAATGTTTTGTAATGGCATTTGGTCTGCCCAGCCGGGCAACGAAGGGATGGGCAAGATTCTGCACAGCAAAACCTTTAATTCCACGCCGGTCGAGCACACCATCAATCTGTTGGCAGAGTTTGTTCGGGACGGAGAGTCTTACGTTTTGGTTCTTGATGATTTGCATACAATCATCAATAAACAGATTTTGAAATCCCTGCCGTTTATTTTAAAACGCATGCCCCATTCTTTTGACATTCTATTTTTAAGCCGTCTTGCCCTTCCGGAAGAATTCACTGAATTCATGGAAAGCAGAAGCGGGTCCGTCATCACAGCAAACGAGCTTGCTTTTTCGGCGGAGGAAATACGGGATTATTACCGAGCTTTGGGGCGTGGCATAACAAAAGCACAGGCCCGGGCGATTTTGGATGCCACTGGCGGCTGGGCTATCGGAATCAACGCGTTATCCCGAAGCGAACGTTTTGACGATATGCAGGCCGGAGGACAAAGTCTGGCGAGCTACATCAACAAGAATATTTGGGGCAATTGGGATGAAGGTCTGTGGAATTTCATGACCATCACTTCGGTGGCGGACGAGATGGACGCGGAGCTTTGCGGTATTCTGACACGCGAAACGAGCGCAGATGAGCTTCTCGACAAGCTGGTCGCTCAAAACTTGTTTGTCATCAGAACCTCCCAAACGACTTACCGCTATCATCACCTGTTTTTGGAATTCCTGCGCAGTAAGCTGAAAGGAAGCCCGGGTGTTGATGTACAGGGGTTATGCCTCAAGGTTGCCGACTATTATTTTGAACGGCAGGAGCTTTTTAAGGCGCTGGCTTACTATGTTCGCGCGGAAAATAACGACGGTATTAACAAGTGCTATTTTCAGCTGAACTCAGACTTTCAGGATTTCAGCGTTGAGGAATGGCTGGGCTATTTCACGACCTTTGTCTTGGACAAGCTTCCAGAGGAGTTTACAAAAAATAATATATCCCTGGTCTATGAATCCGCGTGGGCAAATATATGA
>JAYFPV010000434.1:0-9698 GCA_034927465.1 Lawsonibacter sp. | reverse complement strand
CTGGTCAAATTCTTCAGAACCGCCCTGATGGAGCTGGTGCAGATAGGAGTGAATGTCCTCCCGAACCAGGGATCCCTTCTCGGAATATTGATGGATGATGCGGACAGCAGCATTGGAGCAGTGGTCGGAGATACGCTCCAGGTTGATGAGCAGCTCCAGAAACTGGGTACCCAGTTCGACGGTGCAGGTGCCTGCTTTCAGACGTTCTACGTGGCGCTCCCGCAAGGTGGCGGTGAGCAGATCCACGACCTCTTCCAACGGTTCCACACGGAATGCGGCATAGGAGTCTTGGGCACGGTATGCTTCCATTACCAGGGCAAGAGCATCACTGACAGCAGAGCAGACCTGATCCAGCTCATCCCTGGCCTCGTCGGAAAAGGCCAGATCTTGGTCATAAAGCGCGGTGGCCGATTCAGACAGGTTGACCACATAATCGCCGATGCGCTCAAAATCCGACAGAGCGTGGAGCAGGTCGGAGACCAGATCGCTGTCACGGACGCTGAGAGAGTGACGGGACAGTTGGACCAAATACTGGTCCAGCGCGTCCTCCATACGATCGATGGCTTCTTCCCGCTCGTTGAGCTGTTCCAGTTGTTTGGGGTCATAGTCGGACAGTAACCCCACGGCGACATGGTAATTTTCTTCGGCCAGCTCACCCATCTGAATGACGACCGTGCGGGCCCGCTCAAGGGCGACTGAAGGAGTAGACAAAAAACGGCAATCCAGTACCGTGGATACTGGGTCGGCGGCACCGGAATCCGGGATTGTCCATTCGACCAGCCGAACCAGAACGCGGTTGAAGGGGAGCAGCAGGGCGGTGCAGACAATATTGAAAATCGAGTGAAGATCGGCAATGGTGCCGTAGTTCATGGTGGCGTTCCAAAATGGAAGGTTGATCAGGGCGTGCAGCGTGTATATTGCCGTCAAAAACACAATTGTACCGATGAGATTGAAATACAAGTGAACGGCGGCAGTCCGTTTGGCGTTGCGGCTGGCACCGATGCTGGAGAGAATGGCGGTGACACAGGTGCCGATGTTCTGCCCCATGATGATGGGCATGGCGGTGGAAAAGGTGACCACGCCGGAAGCGGACAGCGCCTGAAGGATGGCCACCGAAGCGGTTGAGCTTTGGATCAGGGCGGTGATGGCAGCGCCTACGCCGATTCCGAGCAGGGGATTGGAAAATTGGACAAACAGATGCTGGAATGCCTCCAACTCCGTCAGGGGGGCCAGGGCACTTTCCATGGATTTGATGCCGATGAATAGCAGACCTAAGCCCAACAGAATCTGGCCCATGGTTTTTTTCTTGCCGCTGCTGAAAAACGAGAAAAAGAGAATCCCCACAAAGGCCATAAGGGGCCCCAGCATCTCGGGCTTTAGCAGGGAGAGAAACAAATTTTCATCGGAAAGACCGCCCAGCCGGAGAATTTGTGCGGTGATGGTAGTTCCGATGTTGGCGCCCATAATCACGCCCACGGCTTGGCGCAGCTTCAAAATCCCAGCGTTGACGAAGCCGATGCACATGACCGTGGTGGCGGCGGACGAGTGAACCATGCCGGCAACCACAGCACCCAGCAGGACGCCCTTCAGAATATTGTCGGTTAATTTTTCCAGCAGGGAGGCCAGTTTGCCGCTGGCCAGCTTTTCCAACCCTGAGGTCATCGTGGACATTCCGAAGAGAAAGGTGGCCAGTGCACCCAGCAGGGTGATGACGTCTCGGATATTCAAATTTTGTTCCTCCTTGGGGGATCGTCTTTGCCCCCGTCTCCGAAGTTTTACATACATTTAACATTCTTGTTGATTATATCTTAAAAATAAGAGCAGGGTAAAGAGGTTTTCAAGATTTCCTGCACAATTCACAAGAAAACGAAAAAATGGAAAAGAATTTTGGCAATATTGAAGTTATGCTGTCACATGTCGGAAAAAAGTGGTATGATGCTGCTGCAAGATCTTTTTGCACATTAGGAGGCGGAGCCATGGAATTCAGCGAGGAAACGCTGTTCACACAACTATCCCAAGCGGTGAGAGAGGCTGGAAGGATGTTTTCCGACCGGGAAAAGGCCGCGCAGGTCAAGCAGAAGGGGGCGACCGACTTTGTGACTCAGGTGGATGTGTCGGTTCAGGACTTTTTAAAGGTGCGGCTGGCCCAACTGGCGCCGGAGGTTCAGTTGATGGGAGAGGAAAAAGACAACTCGGACCTGGACTATACCAGACCGATGTGGGTGCTGGATCCGGTGGACGGCACGACAAATCTAGTTCATAGCTTTTGCTGCAGTGCGGTTTCTCTGGCGCTTGTGGATCAGGGAGATGTGCTGCTGGGACTGGTTTACAATCCATTTGCCGACGAGCTGTTTACCGCCCGGAAGGGAATGGGCGCCTGTCTCAACGGGATGCCAATCCAGGTAAGCGCTGCTGAGTATCTGGCGGACAGCCTGGTGAATATGGGAACAAACCCGGGGGACCGGGTGGGGGCGGACCGAGCCTTTCGATGGATGCGTGGAGTATATAATCGCTGTCATGATGTGCGGCAGCTGGGGGTCGCCTCGGTCTGCCTGTGCTATGTGGCCGCCGGGCGGCTGGACGGGTATGTGGAAGGGAGCTTGAAACCCTGGGACTACGCGGCCGGAATGCTGATTGTCCGGGAGGCGGGCGGCGTTGTGCGTACCACAGAGGGGAGCGAGCCTTCGTTGGCGGTCGGAAGTGGCATTTTGGGTGCCAACGGACAGATTGGACCGGAGCTGCTGGACGTGCTGCGGAAGTCGGAGCAAGCATAACATGCAATAGAAAAGGAGATTCAGGCTGTGTCAAACGGCCCGAATCTCTTTTTTGCGCTGATGCAGTGCTAAAGTATTGTAAGAATGAATCACCTTAATATAGAAGTAATAAACAAAAAACGTAAAGAAATATACGACTAATTTGGATTAAATGATGATTTTGTTTTCTGCGAACGATAGGATGAGCAGATTACAGGGGATAACCCTGCTGCCCGGCAATCATCCATCATTTGCTGAATATTGGAATAACAGCGCTCGTCCACAGCCTATCCATTTTTTAGTTGCTTGATTGTGACATTATAGCCATCAGGAACTTTATTCCACGGATTAACCAAAATAAGTTGCCATCCTTTGGACTTGTCAGCAGAGAGTTTGGTCTGACCGTTATTAGCTACGCTTCCGGTATCCTTATCAGAGTTTGAATCAGAGTCTGAAGCTCCGGTGCTGCCTGCCTGTCCTATTTTTTTCAATTTATCTACTATACGCGGATCCTTAGTGTTAGTTGTGCCTTCAGTATACTGATTTGAGTCTGAAGTCCCCGGGCTATCTGAGTGACCAATCTTCTGTTATTGTTCTTGAAAACCAAGCTGCTACGCTTGGTATTAATAAATGTAGGCTCCATGGATTTAGTCTCCTATTCGATGTAAATTCCGCTAAATTTCTGAAAGCCTTTACACAAGCGTGCGCCTTTGCGTTAAGTATAAATGCATGCCCTTTGCCTAAAGGCCACCTTGACTATTAGGTCAACTTCTGAGTGGCGAAAGCTCGAAATATGTCCCGCCAACGACCAAAATCATTGAATTGCTGTCTTTTATCAGCAATTCAGCGCTGCTGCCACACCCGGAGACAATTAATTCGGTTACCGAATCCGTATCAATTCCAAGCATATCAAATCTCATACCAAAATTCGTCAAGAAATCGCTCCCAGATATGCTAACCTCCTTGTAACTGGGGGTTTTTATAACGGTTGCCGTATCTGAAGGCTGATCGGTAAATATCTGGGCCTCATCTGCTGAAAAACTCAGGGTTTTTCCAATCAGCTTTTCCGCATCTTCTTTGCTGTATGTTTCGGCAGCACCATACCCCAGCACCTTGGAAACAGACCATTCGCAATAATAATCTTTTTGCTCTTTACTGACGGAAGCTTTTTGATCCTCAATTGACACCAGAGCTGTTTCCTCCGGATTTGAGCTGCTTGAATATGTCGGTTTGCTGCTGTCTGCTGTGTCATTAGATGGAACAATCGTTGCATCGGCGCAGCCTGATAAGCTAGCAACCAACAAGGCTGCAATAATAGTTAGCAGCGTTCCTTTTATATAATTATAATTTGAAAGCATAAGCATTCTCCTTTAATATAGTCAAACCGGTAAAATTTTACCTTTCACAATAAAGATTCTCCTATTGCGTGTAATGCTACAGGAGGATCCTTTGCATGAGGGCCGTTACTATAGGCTGTTCGATAAGTGCAAGCCGTCGCTGCTTTCCTTCTCAGCCAACTTGATAATGTCGTAATTCTTAGCCTACTCCGTCAACTGCGGATAACAGCTTCACGACTTCACCGGATTGCGAGACGATTGTTACGAAATAATTCCCAATTTCAGAATAATCCGACTGATCTGTCGGGAGGTAATTGACTTTCCATGTTGGCTGTTCCGGATTTACAATGTCGAAATCGGCGCTAACCGTAAACCTAGAAATAGTCTCGTCAGACAAAGCATATTTTTCGATAATTGCTTTTCTTGCAATTTCGAGTGCTTTCTCCTTGGAAATGTCATTTGCTCCGGGCGTTCCGGCAACAAATGTCGGCTTTGTGTTATCGCTTATTACTAAAAAATCTCCATCCGGTAAGTTTTTAACGATAACTTGTCCGCTTGGCTTATTCACAATCTGGTAGCCATCGGTATTCAGAGGACTGCTCTGCGCGTGCGTTTTAGCTCCTATGGACGTGTCGGTGTAACCCTGAACTGTATCTGCCGAAACAACTGGAGCCGATTGATCATTGCTTGCTGACATTGCATGAGCGACCAAAAGGCCATTACCGGCAACTGCGGCTGCTCCGATAGACATCACCAGAGCACTGCTCAGCAGGATTCTTGGAAATTTTTTCTTCACGTTGTCAACTCCTATAATTATGTTTTATAAGCGTTTTTTGCTTACAGGACATATAATAAATGCTTCATTTTACGGATTTATCATTAAGATGCGGCAGAGTTGTAAATTTTATCTTAAAAATTGTGCCAGAATTTATTTTAGAAGTTACATCAATAACCGCGCCATGCAAATCGCAAATCTGTTTACATAGCGCCAGGCCTAACCCGGCAGCGCCGTTAGCTCTTGATCTCGATTTGTCCGCTCGGTAGAAAGGCTCAAAAATCTCCTTTAAATCACTTTCCGGTATTCCTATCCCATTGTCTTTTATAGAAAGCGCCAGCATCTTTTCCTTTTCGAAGGTTTCAATTTCAATTCTTCCGCCGTGGGGCATCGCATGTATGGCGTTTACCATGATGTTTTGAATTAATGATTCGATCAAATCCCTGTCGCCAAGTATCTGCGATTCCTTCAGGTTCATAAAGATATCTATATCTTTATTGACAAGCATTTGTGATAAAGATGATTTAACATTCGCTATTATGGTTTTAAGATCGATTTTTTCAAAACGGATATTATCACAACCAATATATCAGTTTCTGATTTGTTATCCAATGATTTAGCATAGAAAGCTTAAGGCATAAGCTGCCCATATTAAATGGAACAAAACGAAAAACCCCTGTAATCATGAGATTACAGGGGTTTTTTGGGTGCGCTTGGAACTACGGGATTTAGAAAACTACTGAATCCGGCGCTGACACACATATTCTCTCCACAACGTAAACACGACGGCTCTGCTATTCGATTAAGTCTTATATTTGAACCTCAAAAATATAGCGTCAAAAATCAGCGAGATTGTACCAATTTTGTTGACAATAGCTGCTTTAAACTATATAGTATGCTGATAAGTTAACTAACTAACCTTTTGTGAGAGAAGTGTGAATATGCCAAGACAAAGTACGGCGTCAGATAAAGAAATAGCGTTAAGCAGCGAGCTTGATTTGGCTGCATTGGATTTCACGCTTCAAACTTTTGGTGCGTATTTACGCCATGTTCGAGAGGCCCGTTCGAGCTGTTGACGACCTGCCAGGCCATTGATATCCGCCGGAGAAAGAACAGCCACGGACAGGGCCTGTCGCCGGTGCAGGAGGCGGTGTATCGCCATGTGCGTAAGACGGTGGACTTTTTCGAAGTGGACTGCGAGATCTGGCCGGACATCCGGGCGGTGGAGGCCATGGTCCGCAGCGGCGAGATTTTGGAGCTGGTAGACCGGGAGATCCCCGATTTTCAGTAAGCGGGAAACGATAGTTCCGAATACAGGGACAAAGCAAGTTTAAACAGCCAAATGTACCCCCCTGACACAGGATTATTCCTGTATCAGGGGGTTTCCTGTTGTGCGGCGTTGCCCTGCCCGCCGTATTTCATTGCAGCGAATAGATTCAGGGAATAGGGACGTGCGTGGCCGGAATAAAGTGGTTCGGAGGTGTTGCATAATGCTGTCCCCGGTAATTTATCTCATGATGAACGGCCTGTTTTTTACCCTCCGCCTGTCTGGGGGCGGCGGCTCGTTCCCACGGCCGTTAAAAGCAGCGGAGGAACAGAAATGCTTGGAGAAGTGTGTGTTGGGAGACTTGGAAGCCCGCAATACTCTTGTCGAGCACAACCTGCGTCTGGTGGCACATATCGTAAAAAAGTATTATTCCCAATCCGGAGATCAGGATGATTTGATTTCCATCGGCACGATCGGACTGATCAAGGGGATCTCCACGTTTAAAGCGGAGAAGAACGTCAGACTGGCGACGTATGCCAGCCGTTGTATTGAAAATGCAATCCTATCCCAACGGAACGCGGCGGATCAGACCGCCCCTTTTTCAAGAGAAAAAGCAGCGGGAGCGCTGTGCCGTACGTGGATGTGTCAGAAGAAGGGAAACTTGAATGCGGAGTGTGGGGCAATAAGACACGATACAGCGATTCCTTTATGCTCTGCCCCGGATCACAGAGCGGAGGGAGAACGATAGGTTCAATCATCTGGGAAAAAGGAAATCCAGATTGCGTGATGTGGTCCGGATATTGGTCCGAAAGACCGGGGAGAATTCCAGCACACTGCAGAGAGAAAATACTTTATTTCGATAGTGAACTGATTTGTTAGCCAAATAGCGAAATAATGCACAAATATATTAAGATAAATAGTAAAGTTTTTGTTGATTTACACTAAAACATGTGATACACTAAACACAGATAGGGCCTCTCTGAATGAGGTATCCGTTCAGTAAAACAGAAGACTCCTTTTTGCAGAGCCCGTCGGCGTGAAAGGAGAGTCTGCAGCACTGTAGGGAGAAAACAGAGAAGTCCTAATACTGCGCAGAGGGAAAAGCGAGAAAGTATAATTAAGGAAGAGAGGGACCCTAGAAATGGCTGAACATGAAAAGAAGCAACGCAAGGTTCGACTCCCCAATTTCGTTGAGGCTCTGATCCCCATTGTAGTGATGATGGCCCTGATGCTCTACGGCTTTGTGGGAGGATCCGTGTATCATGATGCCCATATGCCGCTGTTGGTGGCCATCGTGGTTGCCTGCATCATCGGCGGGATTTGCGGGCACAGTTTCTCCGACATGCTGGCCGGCATGCTGGATCGCCTGAACGCCTCGATGGAAGCAATCCTGATTTTGTGTACCGTCGGTCTTCTGGTCGCATCCTTCATCATGTCCGGCACGATTCCCGCCCTGATTTACTACGGGCTGGATCTGCTGACTCCCAAGCTGTTCCTGCCGGTGGGCTGCATCATGTGCGCCGTTGTGGGTCTGGCCTGCGGATCCTCCTGGACCACTACTGCCACCATCGGCATTGCGTTTATGGGCATCGGCGCGGGCCTTGGCATCAACCCAGCCATCACTGCCGGTATGATTATCTCCGGCGCCTATGTGGGTGATAAGTTCTCCCCGCTGTCCGACACCACTAACCTGGCTGCCGCCGTCTCCGAGACCGGCCTGTTTGACCACGTGACTGCCATGGTTTCCACCACTGCGCCGACCTTTGTCATCGCCCTAATCGTGTACACAATTCTGGGCCTGAACATCGACGCCAGCGGCTATGATCCCTCCATTGCCACCGATCTGCAGGCAGCTCTTGCGCAGGGCTTTCACCTAAGTCCCATTCTCCTGATCCCCATCCTGGTGGTCATTGTCGCTTGCGTGATGAGGCTCCCCGGCCTGGTGGGCATCGCAATTTCCGTGGGCTGCGGCGTCCTGTTTGCCGTGGTGTTCCAGGGCATGGCGAATTTGGGCGATGTGTTTAATGCGCTTCACTACGGCACGACCTTCGAATCCGGCAATGCACTTGCGGACAAACTGCTCAGCCGCGGCGGCATGGATCACCAGATGTGGACCATCAACCTGATTTTGCTGGCAGTTGCTTACGGTGGCGCGCTGGAGCGCTGCGGCTGCGTCGACGCCCTGTTCGGCTGGTTGAAGCACCGGCTCCACTCGGTTGGTAGCCTGATTCTGGCTACCCTGACGACTTCTCTGATCTGCGACGCCACCATGTGCGACCAGTTCCTGGGCATCGGCGTCCCGGCACCTCTGTATATGGACAAATACGACGAGATGGGATTGAGCCGAAACATGCTCTCCCGGACGCTGGAGGACTGCGGAACCCTGTGGGCCGTGATGTTCCCCTGGACCAGCTGCGGCGCGTATCAGTACACTACATTGGGCATCCATCCCTTCGTTTACTTCCCCTTCGCCTTTGTGAATCTGCTCAACCCCATCTATGCCGCTATTACAGCGTTTATGGGCCGGAACATTTTCTGGGCTGACGGCTCTTACACCAACCTGTTCGGCAAGACCAGAACCGGAAAACCCGCTGCCGCTCCTGTGGAAGCTCATGAGCAGGCCGTGAAAAACCTGGAGGCCAGGCGGGCGGCCGGCAAGGCCCCCATTCCCAGCAGCGTCGCTGCCGGCAAGGCCTGATTTTCTCTGGAAAGGACTGTCACTGTGAAAATGGAACATCTCCCATGGGAATCGGTGCCCGGGCCCATTTATAGCGCCAGAGACCTGAAGCCCAGGAAGAAGTGGGTGACGGTCGCGGGCTGGTTCATGTGCGCTCTGCTGATTTTGGGCGGGATCATTACGCCTTATCGTGTGGCAGCCGTGTTTGGCGTACTGTACGTATTGGCTCTGCTGATGAAAAAAGATACTGTGGTTACCGTACGGGGCCTGGAAATCTATTATCAGATGCAAATTACCACACATCATGATTTTTGGGGTTGGGACGAAATTGGTTCGGTGGTCCGCGAAGAGCAGGATCATCCTGAACTGGTGGCTCTTTATTTCAGCCGCGGCGATAGAGTCAAGCGCCTGTTCTTTCCGAAGGCGGACGCAGAGAAGATTATGGTGCTGGCCAAAGAGAGAAACCCCAAAATTGTGGTGGGAGATGCGGACGAGGTCCAGATGATCGGGTACCAAAAAAAGAAGAAATAAAACAAGCAATGCTCTTAACGCGGGGCCCCGGAGCGTTCTGCACGGGGCCCGCAAAATAGTCAATTGAACGTGGCAGCTTCTCCGTGGCGTCTGGTGTTTTATAAAAGCCATGAAGGACCGTCAGCTCAGAAAAATAAATGAAACGAGGTAAACTATCATGGCTATGAATCCTTCTGAAATCAAGAAGATTGTGTTGGACGGGCACAGTCTGACAATGGAAACGTTTGTTGCGGTGGCCCGTCACCATGCCGCGGTGGAGGTGGCGCCGGAGGCAATGGAGGCGATGCGGCGGTCCCGTGCTCTGGCGGAAAAAATTGCGTCGGAGAAACGGGTGGCCTACGGCATCACAACGGGTTTT
>JAYFPV010000035.1:0-12388 GCA_034927465.1 Lawsonibacter sp. | reverse complement strand
ATGACCGCGTTGTGCCGGTTTGGATCGAAGGGCTGCCCCATCGCCGGAATCTCATTGACGCCCAGCTTAGAGAGCACTTCCTTCAGCTGGGTCATGGTCATCTCCACGCCCCGTTTAAACGCTTCATCCGCAGTCTCCTGCTTTAGCGCCCGTTCCAGATTGTCATACACCGGAAGAAACGCCGCGGCGGCCTCTGCCTTCACATCGGTCCAGATGGACTCCTTCTCCTTGGCAGTTCGTTTTCGGTAATTATCGTATTCTGCGGCCAACCGCAGATATTTGTCTTCCTGCTGGGCAACCTGATTTTTAAGCGCCTCCAGCTCAATCAACAGGGGATCTGGCTTCTCCTGGCAGGTTTCCTCCTGTTTGGATTCGGGACATTCGGTGCCCTGCTCCTCCAGAATTCCGTCCTGTTCGGGCATTTCGTTGTTTTTATCCTTCTTGCTCACGGCTGTGCGCTCCTTTTTTCTTATTCCTGGTCCTCGTCCTTCTCCGCCGAGGGTAATTCTCCCTTGCCAAACATTTTCGTCAGACTGTCGGCAAAGTAAGCCAGGCGGGCGGTAACCTTGGCGTAGTCCATTCGGGTTGGTCCCACCACACCGATCACGCCCTTCATATTGTCTCCAATATCATAGCTGGCCATGACCACACTGGTGTCCTTCAATGCGTCGCTGACGTTTTCCGAACCGATCAGAATGTCCATGTTCTTCCCGCTGTTCAGAGACATGGGCAGTTTGCTGGTCCCCGTCTCTTCACTGAGGTAGGCCATCAGTGGCCTGGCCTTATCCAAACTGTAATACTCCGGGTGCTCCAGTAAGTTCGTAATGCCTGATGTGTGTACCTTTTGCTGGCGCTGTTCGGCCAGAATCCCCACCGCAAACTCCACGACCAAAGAGATCAGTCCAAAGGCAGCCGGGGCAGTACGGGCCTCCATTTTATTCAGCGTCTCTTCCATTTTTTCCTTGGACAGCCCCACAAAGGAACTGTTCAGCACGGCGGCCAGAAGCTGAAGCTGCGTGTCAGACAGCTGATCTTGGATCCGAATCAGCTTGTTTTTTACGACGCAGTTGTCTGTCATCACCACGGCGATAAAAGCATTTTCCTCCACCATTAAAAGATCAAACCGTTTGACGGTCACTCGTTCCATGGCCGCTTCCACCGTGAACACCGGGTAATCACTGATTTGGGAGAGCACCTTACCCGCCCGGTCGATAACCCGATCCAGCTCCTCCATCTTCAGATTCAGCGCCTGGTTGATGCGCTCTGTCTCCTGAAGGGTTAGTTGCTGGCGATCCATCAGTTCGTTCACATACAGCCGGTACCCGGCGGCGGAAGGAATCCGCCCTGCAGAAGTATGGGGCTGCTCCAGCAGTCCCAAATCGGTCAGGTCAGCCATTTCATTTCGGATGGTAGCGGCGGACACATCCAGCCCGGCCTTTTCAAGCACGACCTTGGAACCAACTGGCTCGGCGGTGGCGATGTAAGTCTCTACGATGGCCCGCAGGATCCGCTTCTTGCGATCCGTCAATTCCATTCTTCCACCGCCCTTCTCGTTTTAATTGTTTTAGCACTCATTGTCTTAGAGTGCTAAAGATAATGTACCACTGAGGAAATAAATTGTCAATAGCCACTTTATGAATTTATTTTAAACAAAGCAACCCCGGCTTTTCTTTGCAGAAAAGCCGGGGTTTTGCTAACCGAAGGAAAAATTTCTCTGTTATTTCCTCTGGCGCCACGCCAGATACTCCAGCCGCTGCCATGCCCCCCCTATCCATCCGGCAATTCCCCGGTGGGAAAATGCCACAATAACGGGTTTTTGGCATCCGCATCCCTCGCACAGATCCAAGTCCGTTTTCACATCCTGTGGGGTACAGTGGGTGCCGTTTAATCGGTTCCAACAATCCAGGCAGAACTCGGCCATATTTTCCCCTCCTGATTCACACCATATCTCATACAAAACGGGGTAGAACAGCGCAGCATTCTGATTGATCCACAAATGCTTGTTCCTTAGATCCTAATCCCAAGAGCAGATCTGCCTTTCTTGCTTTAACCGGTAAGACGATGCACACCAAAGGGATCTCCCGCTTTCTTCTTATCATAGTGCCCTCGCGGCCGCGATGTCTGTCGAACAATGGGAACTGAGCGAAAAGAGCGGTCTATTCCGTCTAAAGGGTATCACTTTTGCCCGGATGATGCTCTTTCTCTCTCGACGGCCAACCCGCAAAAAAAGTCCCTGCCAACATGGCAGGGACGAAACTTCATATTTTACGGTTCGGCAGCATGTCGCCGCTTTATTTCCCTGCCATCGTGCCGGTCAGATCCCGGATCCAGCTACCCGAGCGCAGCCGACGAAAACCCAGGATACACTTAACCAAGTGCTCCAGGGTCATGGACAAATACACCCACAAAATGTCCGCGTGCAAAATTACGCCGCACAGCGCGGCCGCCGGAATAGCCACCAGCCACAGGGGGATAATGTCAATCAGTGTGGCCATTTTCACATCGCCGCCGCCCCTCAGAATGCCCACAATGGTAACGCTGTTAAAGTCCCGCAGGGGACGAACCATTGCTTGAACGGTCATCATCATGGTTGCAATCGTCCCTGCCCGGGCAGACATCTGAAACAGCGGGTACACCCAGACTGGAGCCACCAGCCGACCAAAGAGAAGCAGAAGCAGTCCGATGACGATTCCGCACAGAACGGCCAGAGTGTACAACGCCATTCCCACCTCTCCCACCTCTTCCGGACGGCCCGCGCCCACCTCCCGGCCGATGATAATGGCGGCGGTGGCGGCCAGTCCAAAGGACACAACCATCACAATTTTATCCATGTTCCCTGCAATGGTGTAGGCGGCCAAAATCTCGGTAGAGCCATCCATATGCCCCATAATGGTGGGGAATACCGCCGTTCCAAGCCCCCACATGGTCTCGTTGCACACCACGGGAGCACCGTAGCACAGAAAGCGCGCGGCCATGTCCCGTCCCGGCCTTAGCAGCAGCCGGAACCGAACCCGAATCACTTTGCTTTTCCCGCTATGTACCACCACAATGACCAGTTCCAGCATCCGAGCGATCAGCGTCGCCACAGCCGCACCCCGTACTCCCATCGCCGGGGCCCCCAGTTTTCCAAAAATGAAGACCCAGTTCAAAAAGGTATTTAGGAGCATGGACGTGACCAGGATATACATCCCCAACCGGGGCTGCTCCATACTCCGGTAAGCCGCCACATACATCATGGTAAACGCAGAGCACACATAGGACAGTCCGGCGACGCTTCCATATTGGGCCGCCAGCTCAACGACGTCTCCCTGATTTCCAAACAAGCCCAGAAACTCCACTGGCTGGAGCAGCAGCACCCCAGCAAACAGAGCGGATACCGTACCTGCCGTCCACATGGCCACGCCCATCACCCGATTGATGGCCTCCATATCCTGCTTGCCCCAGTATTGGCTGATTAGGACGGAAGACCCGCTCTGAACTCCAAAGATAAACAGCTGGACCACAAACAGCGGGATATTGGCCAGCGTGACTGCCGCCATGGGTGCCTCCCCCAGCATCCCAACCATAAAGATATCCGCCATCCCAAGCATACTGGTGATCAGGTTTTGCAGCACAATGGGCGCGGCCAACAAGACCACCTGACGGTAAAACCCGGGTTGGCGCTTCATATATGAAAACACAGCCATGCTCCTTTGCACATAATTCCGGAACCTCTTTGTTCCACGGGCAAAACCGCCTGCCCGATCCATACAGCCGCTTATGACAGGGTGGAAAACAGCTGCCGCTGGGCCATCTCCAGTCCTTCCGCCAGCGCGTCCACGTCCGCCTGGGTGGTATCATAGGAAAAGCTGACCCGCAGCACGCCGTCCTGCTCTTTTTTAGGCAGCTTCAGCGCGGCGTAGACATGGCTGGGCTTACCCCTGTGACAGGCAGAACCCGAGGATACGCAAATTCCCCGGTCGCTTAAAAAGCGTACCATCACTTCACTCTTATAGCCCGGCAGGGTGATTGGCAGGATGTGCGGCGCACCCCCCTGGGTCAAAACCCGCAGACCGGGCACCGTTTCCGTCAGCCGGGCCACGGCATACTCCTTCAACCGGGCCATGTGGGCCAGATCTTTGTCTAACGCAGACTGCCCAGCCCTTGCGGCGGCAGCAAAGGCGGCAACCTGGGCGGTGGGTTCGGTACCCGGGCGCAGCCCCTCCTCCTGCCCTCCGCCAAAGAGCAGGGGTGGCACTTTCAGTCCTTTTCGGATATACATGGCTCCAATTCCCTTGGGGGCATGGATCTTGTGGCCGCTGACGCTCAGCAGGTCCACCCCCAGTTCTTTGGGTGAAAAGGGAACCTTGAGAAACCCCTGCACCGCGTCGCAGTGGAGCAGGGCGGGGCTTCCGGCGCGCCGGATGGCCTCGGCTGCCCCGGCCACCGGCAGAATCGTACCAAGTTCGTTGTTGACCAGCATCATGGACACCAGTACCGTGTCCTCCCGCAGGGCATGTTCCAAGTCGGACAGGGAGATATTGCCCCCTCGGTCAGGCTGAAGGTAAGTGACTTCACAGCCCAGGCGTTCCAATGCCCGACACGGTTCCAACACTGCGGCGTGCTCGATGGAGGTGGTGATGATGTGCTTCCCCTTCCGCCGACCCAGCTCCACGGCGGCATGGATCGCCCAGTTGTCGCTCTCGGTGCCGCAGGAGGTAAAGACAATCTCCTCCGGGGCACAGCCTAATCCGGCGGCCACATCCCCACGCCATTCCTTCATCCGGGTGGCGGCCTGCGCTCCCTTGGCATACCGGGCCGAAGGGTTCCCCCAGCCGTCCGTCATCGTCTCCAGGGCCGCCTGCACCGCCTCCGGCCGCACCGGCGTGGTCGCCGCATTATCCAGATAATGTATCATATGCGCTCGTCTCCGTTTCGCAAAGCTCCGCATCTTCCACCAGGCTTTGGTATTCCTTTGTCTTCTGTTTGGATCAAACCATTGCCATTCTATCTGCTGCCCCGAGGAAAGTCAAGAATACAGCCAGAATACACTCCACAAATCCAAAACTTTGTGGTATAATAGCTGCAGACGACTATTGTACTCAAATTTCAGCCGTTTTGCTCCCGGCTGTGCCGGAACCATAAGATATGGCGGATAATCCCATTCAGGTTGCGTCGTCCTGGCGCCATGAAATTGCGCAGCAGCAGCCCCTTTTCTTGCGGTCCGCCTTCTCTGAGATTATCACGATTTAAAGAAGGTCATACTATGACAAACCACGATCGGATTTGTTACGTGGTGGGAGCTATGTCTCTGTCTCTCGCCCTGCGCCCGGCTCCCGTACCCGGCGACTATGTCATCGCCGCCGACCGCGGCTATGACTCTCTGATGGCCTACGGAGTGGTTCCAGACCTGGTGGTAGGGGACTTCGATTCTCTGGGTTACACCCCCAGCCATCCAAACGTCATCCAGCTGCCCGCCGAGAAAGACGATACCGACATGGTCTTCGCCCTGCGTCGCGGGCTGGATTTGGGCTACCGCCGCTTCGTCCTTTTGGGCGGCGTGGGCGGCCGGCTGGAGCACACATTGGCCAACCTCCAGCTTTTGGACTGGCTAACCACCCAGGGTGCCACTGGGTTCCTGGCCGGGGAAAAAACGGTGGCCACCGCCCTGCGCGACAGCGCCCTCACCTTCCCCGCCTCCATGTTGGGCTATCTGTCCGTCTTCTGCAACAGTGGCACCGCCTCAGGCGTGACCCTGAGCAACCTGAAATTTCCCCTGACCAACTACACCATGTCGGGCAGCTTCCCCGTTGGGGTCAGCAACGAGTTTCTGAACGTCCCGGCCACCGTGTCGGTCCAGCAGGGCTCCCTTCTGTTGCTGTGGGAGGAGCGGGGCGATTTCTACTCCCTGCTGTCCAGGCTGTGGGCCCGCAGCTGACCGCCGTCTCATTCACACAAAGGAGTTTGATCCATATGGACAACCTAAAAGCCCTTGTACTGGCCGCCGGCAAGGGCACCCGCCTGCAAACCGAAGGCATTGACCTGCCCAAGGTGATGCGGCTGGCCGACGGCAAGCCCCTGCTCCACTATGTGCTAAAAGGACTGTCCTTTCTGCCTCCTCGGGACATCATTCTGGTGGTGGGCTGGAAACGGGAGGCAGTACTCTCCGCCTTTCCCCAGTATCCGCATGCCGTTCAGGAATCCCTCAACGGCACTGGGGGGGCCGTCCAGTTTGCCGCTCCCCTGCTTCAGGGATATGAGGGACACCTGCTCGTCTGCTGCGGCGACGCTCCTTTGATGAAGGGTGATACCTTCCAGGCCCTGGCCCGCACCCACCTGACCGACGGCAACGCCTGCACTCTTCTGTCTGCCCGCTTGCCCGAGGGGGGCGGCTACGGACGGATCCTCCGGGAGCCGGACGGCACCTTCCAGCGTATTGTTGAAGCTCGGGACTGCACCCCGGAGCAGGCTGTCGTCGCCGAGGCCAACACTGGCACCTATGTTTTTCACGTTCCCTCCCTGCTGTCTGTGCTGAACCAGCTGAACAGTAACAACGCCCAGGGAGAGCTGTATCTCACCGATGTCCCCGCTCTTCTAAAAGCCCAAGGCGCTCGGGTTGGCCTGTGCGACACCTGCTCTCCCAACGAGATGCTGGGGGTAAACACGGTGGAGCAGCTGGTCCAAGTGGAGTCTCTGCTCAGACAGGAGGATACCAATGGCTGAGTCCCGCAACGAAAAGGATCTGCGTCTGGCCGTTCTTATT
Source organism: Lawsonibacter sp. (assembly GCA_034927465.1). Taxonomy (GTDB): domain Bacteria; phylum Bacillota; class Clostridia; order Oscillospirales; family Oscillospiraceae; genus Lawsonibacter. The sequence goes on along the minus strand of JAYFPV010000035.1, from coordinate 5,646 downwards.
GACGCGGACAATGCCTCCCGCACCGCCATGAAGGACGTGATGGCCGAGGTGGCCGTCTACGGCACCCCCACCATCAAGCGCATCTACGGTGACTGGACCGCGCCCAACATGAACTCCTGGAAGTCCATCCTGCTGGAAACGGCCATCACTCCCATTCAGCAATATGGTTATACCACCGGCAAAAATTCCACCGACTCGGCCATGATCATCGATGCCATGGATATTCTGTACTCCGGTAACTGCGACGGTTTTGTTCTGGTGTCCAGCGACTCCGACTTTACCCGTCTGGCTATCCGCCTGCGGGAGGCCGGTATGAAGGTATACGGCATGGGGGAGAAAAAGACGCCCAAGCCCTTTATTGTGGCCTGTGATAAATTTGTCTATATTGAGATTATCCGCGCCGCCGCCGAGCAGGCGGCTCAGCAGGAGAAAGAGGCCGCGCAAAAGTCCAGAAAGGACTCCGGCAAAGCGTCTCCCCTCCCCCCAACCGCTGGAGCGGTGCCGGATGACGTGGTAGAACTCATCGCCGAGTCTCTGGACACCCTGGAGGAGGAGGACGGCTATGTCCAGATGGGTAAGCTGGGCAACCTGCTGGTCAAGAAGCAGCCCGACTTTGACCCCCGGAACTACGGTTTTTCCAAGCTGTCCAAGATGATCAAATCGCTGGATCGGTTTGAAATTCAGGTGCGGCAGGAGGATACCGACATCTATGTCCGCATTCGCCCGCAAAAGGGCAGATAGTCGTTTTATTCCATACTGGTTTCCATGTCCTCATGCTGGTAGTTTTCACATTTCTCTTGCATTTTTCCGCAGGACATGGTACACTACAGTACTCCATTCCCCGGTTGCGGGGAATCGTCATGGAGGGGAGGTGCTCCCAGTGGCCGAGGCCATAAAACAGATTGCCAAAAACAGCAAAGCCTACCACGACTATTTTGTGGAAGAAAAATTCGAGGCCGGCATCGAACTGGCGGGCACCGAAGTAAAATCCATCCGCATGGGCAACCTAAATCTGAAGGACTCTTTCTGCACCATCAAGGACGGCCAGCTGACCGTTTTGGGCATGCACATCAGCCCCTATGAGAAGGGCAACATTTTCAACAAAGAACCCCGCCGTCCCCGTCGGCTTCTGATGCATAAGCGGGAGATTCTGCGCCTGTTCGGCCGGATCAAGCAGGACGGCTATTCGCTTATTCCCCTGTCCGTCTACTTCAAGGGCCCCCGGGTCAAAGTAGAGCTCGGTCTTGCAAAGGGCAAAAAGCTCTATGACAAGCGGGAATCCGACGCCAAACGGGACGCCAAGCGCGAGATGGATCGGGCGATGAAAACCAGAACATGATAACCCTCCACAATTGATACAGGAAAGGACGATGGAACGTGACGCAGAACCCCATTGTAACCCTTGAAATGGAAAACGGCGGCATCATCAAGGCCGAGCTGTACCCCGAGGTGGCCCCCAACAGTGTAAACAACTTTATCAGCCTGATTCAAAAGGGCTCTTACGACGGCCTGATCTTCCACCGCTGCATCCCCGGCTTTATGATTCAGGGCGGCTGCCCCCAAGGAACGGGCACGGGTGGACCGGGCTATTCCATTAAGGGAGAATTCACCCAGAACGGCGCAAAAAACGACCTGGTCCATGACCGGGGCGTGCTGTCTATGGCAAGAGCCATGGATCCCAACTCCGCTGGCAGTCAATTCTTCATTATGGTGGAAAATTCCCCCCATCTGGACGGGCAGTATGCCGCCTTCGGCAAAGTGATTGAGGGGATGGACGTGGCCGATGCCATTGTATCCACTAAGACTGACTGGAACGACCGGCCCCGCGAAACGCAGAAGATGAAAAAGGTCACCGTAGAACTTTTTGGGGTGGAATACCCCGAACCCGACAAGGTATAAATTCAGAAGAATCTTTTCCTCTGTTTTATAAACAAGCGTAAATTCGTGTTTCCCGCGGCCGGCCCCTTGACAAAGGGCGGCTGTGGGACTCCGGACTTCAAGTCCATCTCTCCCGTAACGGGCGGCCAAGCCGCCTGCCGCAACGAAACCGAACTGGTTTTGTTGTGGAAAGGAGGTGCAGCAACATGAGTGAGCATTCGCCGTTAGGCGGAAGCGAAGAATATGGAGCTTGCAACAACGCGGGGGCGTACCGGTTTCGACGGGGATGTTGAAGTGGGAATAGCGGGCGGTGGCGCCTGGCCACCTAAAAACGGGCACTCTTTATAAATTAAAGAACAATAACGAATACGCTTACGCTGCCTAATTAAGGCGGCCGTCTGACCCGGAAGGACCACGAGCCGGGATCGGGCGTCGTTTAGTGGTGCACGTGCGTACGCTAAGCTTTGCGCGTACCATGTATAATGAAGCTTACCTGACCTTTCGGCGTGACGGCTTGCCGGATGGAAGGGGAACGGGGAGAGAAAGACTCCTACAATAACCGCCTGCGCCCGGAGAAGTTCCCATGGATGCGTTTTCGGACGGGAGTTCAACTCTCCCCGCCTCCACCAAACAAAGGCCTCAGAACCGCAATGGTTCTGGGGCGTTTTCTTGTCTTTTCAATGGTCAGCAGTCTCTTTTGCGGTACAATTGGTATCTTTATGGGACCAAAGAAATTTACACACGGAACTACACACGTAAAAAGAAGCCCTTTCTCTATCACTCAGAGAGCGAAGATCCCATGTCCTTCTCGATCAGCAGGTTACTCAATGGCCAGCCTTCCTGTCACATGAGCGCATCAAGTCGAATGTGTGTAGCACCTGGTGATCTGAGGACTCCGGAATCCGATGAACTCTACCACATTGCAGCATCTGTTGCCAAAATGGTCAGAGAATACATAACAACGATAGAAACGGCACCTCTCCTCATGTTTGCGCTGACAAATTTAATTCTGGCTGCCAGGCCCTGCCTGTCGGTCTGATTCGGATCGTCTGTGTAGTCAAAAGAGGACCTGTTCTGCGCTCCCCCGCTGTTTTCGGCGGGGGAGCGCAGAACAGGCCCTCTTTATGCTGTTATACGGCGTTGACTTAGATTAATACCTAGGAAAATGGACAAAATACTTTATTATAAATAGCAATAGCAAAGAAGGCGTTATATGGAATCATTCAAAAGATTACCATCTCATATTGGAATAATACCGGACGGAAATAGGAGATGGGCATTAAAAAATGGATTTCAGAAAAAAGACGGATACAAACATGGTATCCAGCCAGGATTTGAGCTATATGAAATGATGCTCAACTATGGCATACAAGAAGCTACATTTTATGGCTTTACGAAAGATAATAATAAACGAGAAAAAGATCAGCGAGATGCTTTTACACAATCGTGTGTGGAAGCAGTACAGCTTTTAAGCGGAAAAGACGCGAATTTATTGGTCATCGGCAATACCGAGTCTCCCGCATTTCCTTTCGAACTTAAAAAATACGCAAACAAGAGAGTCCATTTCGGACGCGGCCTTATAAATCTGAACTTTCTTGTTAACTATGACTGGGAATGGGATTTGAGAAATTTAATAGAAAATAGAACATTAAAATCATCTGATATTCCGCGGGTCGATCTAATCATTCGATGGGGTGGGTGTAGACGTTTAAGTGGATTTTTACCAGCACAATCGGTTTACGCTGATTTTTATATCGTTGACGATTACTGGCCGGATTTTAATAGATCACATGTCCTTGATGCATTAAGGTGGTATCAAAATTGTGATGTGACGTTAGGCGGTTAAAATAGAAATGTTAAGTATCACGCCTTCCGTTTAAATTTCTGATTGCCCCTTCTTCTGGACTTTCTTCCTGGCTGATTCAAGGGAATAACCTTGACGATGCATGGTAGGGGCCAAGCACAAAGGCCTTTGCGTTGTTGGTTGCACGGTCGACCCAGTGCAGAAGGCCACTGTCGGGAGTGCATACCGCCGACTCCTGTCATAAGCGGTCAGAGCCGGAGCGCAACTATGGCTGCCGCTCCAGCAGACGCAGCTTCGGCTCCAATCGGTTTGACCGCTTGGCTGTCGCCATGTCTGTTCCTATGATGGCTGCTCAAAGGGATACCCACTATTTGAAAATGCGGGGACCGCCTGTTGGCAGTCCCCGCATTCTGTTTGGTCAATTACAGCTTTTCGATCTCTTCCTGTTCAACAGTCTTGATGCCCCTGGCGGCCAGCGCGGCGCCCGCTGCTGCCGCGTCCTCCACCCGGAAGATCATGTACGCTTGGTCCACATCCTTGCCGCCCAAAAACGCATACATATACTCCACGTTGACCTTGGCATCGGTCAGCACCTGGAGCACCCGGTTCAATCCGCCCGGCCTGTCGGGGATGGCAACCCCCAGAACCGGGGTCACTGAATGGACGTAGCCCGCATCCTTCAACACGGTGGTAGCGACGTATACATTATCCACGATGATGCGGACAATGCCAAAATCCTTCGTCTCGGCCAAAGACAGGGCCCGCATATCCACCTTGTTCTGGGCCAGTACGCCGGTCATGGCGTACAGTGAACCGGGCTTGTTCTCCAAAAAGACGGAAATCTGCTTGATACTCATGCTTCTTTCCTCCCCTTCCTAAATCTTGCGCTTGTCGATGACTCTTACTGCCTTGCCCTCACTGCGGACAATAGATTTTGGGGCCACCAGAGTAACCTTGGCTGCCAGCCCCAGCGTGGAGCGCAGGCCCTCTACCAACTCTTTCTGGCGGCGTTCAACCTCGCCCAGGTTGTCAGTGAACATCTCCGGGGTCATTTCAACCTGAACATCCAGGGTATCGGTAGACTTGACCCGATCCACGACGATCTGGTAGTTGGCGGGGTATCCGTGGTTCAAAAGGACGGTCTCGATCTGGGACGGGAAGACGTTGACGCCCCGGATAATCAGCATATCGTCGGATCGGCCCATGGGCTTGCTCATTTTAATAAAGGTGCGCCCGCAGGAGCAAGTACCGCGGTGAATCACGCCGATGTCCCGGGTGCGGTAGCGCAGCAGAGGGAATGCCTGACGGGTAATGCAGGAGAATACGATCTCCCCCTGCCGTCCTTCGGGCAGCACCTCCCCGGTATCGGGGTCAATGATCTCAATAATAAAATGATCCTCGTTGACGTGCATCCCGTCCTGGGCGGAGCACTCATAGGCCACTCCCGGACCCATAATCTCAGTTAAACCGTAGATGTCATAGGCTTTGATGCCAAGCTTTTCCTCGATGTCCCGGCGCATCTCCTCGCTCCACGCCTCGGCCCCGAAGATACCCGCCTTCAGGGAGATGTCGTCCCCAGTCAGGCCCATCTCCCGGAGGGTCTCCCCGAGGAAGGCGGCGTAGGAGGGTGTACAGCACAAGATGGTGGAGCCAAAATCCCGCAGGATGGTGATCTGCCGCTGTGTGTTGCCGGAAGAGACGGGGATCACCGTGGCGCCCAGCTTGGTCGCTCCGCCGTGGAGTCCCAAGCCGCCGGTGAACAGGCCGTAGCCGTAAGACACGTGGACCTTATCCTCCTCGGTGGCCCCCACGGCCACCAGCTGGCGGGCCACAATGTCATCCCAGATGTCCAGGTCCTCCCGGGTGTAGCCCACCACGATCTGCTTGCCCGTGGTGCCGGAGGAGGCGTGCAGCCGCACCACGTCCTTCATGGGCACGGCGAACAGTCCATAGGGATAGGTGTC